>JBKBRD010000001.1:0-40541 GCA_046292405.1 Allobosea sp.
TTCTCTTCTTTGATGTCTGTTCCATAACGGGCAATTCTCCGAGAGTTTTGCCCTCCGGTAAACCCGGGGCGGTTCATACGGCTTCATTGCCCAAGCTCCCGTGACCAGTTGATGGCGTTGACGTAGATGCCGAGCGGGTTCGCCCTGAGCCGGTCGGCGTTTCGGGGGATCTGCACGACGATCGTCAGGATCGCGGTCCAGCGCGTGGTCTCGGCGAGCTGGCCATTTTCGTATCGGCGCTCGACCCAGGCGACGCGGAAGCTGTCCGGGGACGCGCGGATGACGCTGGAGACGTCGACAGCGACCTGCTGCCGGCCGACCCGTGTAAAGGGGTCGTTGGAGCGGGCGTAGTCATTGAGCGCCATGGCGCCGCGGTCAGTCGTGAAGTCGTAGGCGCGCAGCCAGTTCTGCCGGACGATGATCGCATCGGCCGGAATGCTCCGGACCTGCTCGATGAAGCGCGCTAGGTGGAAGGCAATCTGCGGATCGGTCGGACGATAGTCGGCCTCGGCGGGCGCGACGGCCTGCGCCTGACCGATGCGATCGACTTGGACCACCCAGGGTACGATCGTCCCGCGTGCTGACTGCACGACGAGCGCGGTGGCGAACCCGGCCGATAGGATCAGCGAGCCGAACGCCATGAGCCGCCAGTTCTTGGCCTGCACGCGCGAGGCGCCGATGCGCTCATCCCAGACCTGGGTGGCGCGTTGATAGGGCGTCGCCGGCTCGGGGGCCTTGCCATAATGGGTAGAGGGTCGTTTGAACATCAGCGATCGCCTTCGGAAAGATTGATGGAAGAGCCGCCGCCGTGGGCGTCGCCGGAGCGGACGGCATGGGCCGTGGCCTGGACGGCATGGGTCACGTGCTGGGATCGGCGCATCCGCTGCGCCCAGGCCGGCGGACCGCCGGCGTTCGCGGAACCGGCGGCAGCGGCGCCATCACCGGCCGCGTCACCGCCGATCGAGCCCATGGTGGAAGTGCCGCCTGTCGCCTCAAAGGCGGCCTTGCCGCCAGCGTTGAAGCTTGAGCGCATGCTTTCGGCGGCACGCGATGCGGCGCGACGCAGAGGTGAGACGGCGGCGCTGCCGCCGGCACGCACGACCCCGCCGAGACCGGAAGCGACACCGACCGCGCCGGCCTGCCCGGCTGAGCCAAGGCTGTAAGCGGTGGACGCGCCGCCGGCGATCGCAGCACCGCCACGAGCGGCGGCGGCGGCACCACCGGCCAGCGCAGCACCACCCGACGCAGCGGCGCCGACGGCGCCAGCGCCGAGCGCGACCATGCCGCCTGCGGCCAGGCCAGTGCCGACTGCTGCTCCGGCGCTGAGCTGGGGACCACCGGAGACGATGCCGCTTGCAATACCGGGACCGAAGATACCGAGGCCGAGCAGCGACAGCGCGGCGAGCACGATCGCCATCGCTTCGTCGATTGTCGGGTTCTGGCCGCCGAAACCGGATGTGAATTCTGAGAAGAGCGTCGAGCCGATGCCGATGATGACGGCCAGCACCAGCACCTTGATGCCGGAGGAGATGACGTTGCCGAGCACGCGTTCGGCCATGAAGGCCGACTTGCCGAACAGGCCGAACGGGATCAGCACGAAGCCGGCGAGCGTCGTCAGCTTGAACTCGATGAGCGTGACGAAGAGCTGGATGGCGAGGATGAAAAAAGCGAGCAGCACCAGCGCCCAGGCCAGGAACATGCAGGCGATCTGGATGAAGTTCTCGAAGAACGACCAGTAGCCCATGAGGCTGGAGATGGAATCGAGCAGCGGCCGTCCGGCGTCGAGCCCGGTCTGAGCGACCTTGCCAGGGCGCAAGAGGTCGGCCGTGGTGAACCCGGTGCCGCTAGCCTTCAGGCCGAGGCCGGCGAAGCTCTCGAAAATGATCCGGGCGAGGTTGTTCCAATTACCGATGATGTAGGCGAACACGCCGACGAACAGCGTCTTCTTCACCAGGCGGGCCATGATGTCGTCGTCGGCGCCCCAGCTCCAGAACAGCGCCGCCAGCGTCACGTCGATGACGATCAGGGTGGTGGCGATGAAGGCGACTTCGCCGCTGAGTAGCCCGAATCCGCTGTCGATGTAGCGGGTGAAGACCTCAAGAAAATGGTCAATGACGCCGGTGCCGCCCATGATCTTATCTCGCCTCGTCGAGCTGCGGCGGCGCGATCGGTGCGGCGGGCTCGAAGGCCGGCTGATCGGTGCGGTCCGATTGGGGTATGAGAGTGTTTCGCGGCGCTGGCGGGATGTCCGGCAAGCGCTCGGTAGGTCGCGCGCCGGGCGCGAGGAAGCGGTTGCGGTTTTCGGCCCAGGCCCGCAGGCACGCCGGATCGCGCGGCCCCGCTTCGCCGAGCACCTGGCAGCGGATCATTTCGTCGCGCAACGGATCGCCCTGCGCTTGGGTGGTCCGGTCGGACGGCCACGCTTCCCGCACTTCCTCTTTCCGGTTCATCTCGATCGCGGTCGCAGTGATCGCGACGGCCACGAACACCACAGCGCCGAGCCGTGCGAGCATCTTGCCGTCCATGGCCGCGCCCTCAGTTGCCGTTCGGGAACATGCGGGCGTTGCCGGGCTGATAGCCGGTGCCCGGCGTCAGGAACCGTCGGCGCTGTTCGCGACCCTGTTCGGCCGCGGCAGATCGCTCGGCCTCGGACAGGCTTTGCGCCCGGCCGTTGGCGGCAACGACGGCGGTGAGATCGGCAAGCTGCTGCGCTTGCAGCGCGAGAAGCTGGTTGCCGGCCTGCGTCGCCTGCAGCGCTCCCGTCGCGCCCTGGCTCTGGCCGACCAGTGACGACATCTCGGCGCGGTTGGTGTCGATGTTGCCGACCACGCCGGCCTGGACGCGCATGGCGTCCTGCAGGCCGCCGACCGTGTTCTGCCAGCGCTCCCGCGCCTGCGCCACGAGCGCCTGGTCGGAGGCGGACATGGAGGCGTTGCCGTAGGTCGACGTGAACGCCTGGTCGATGCGCTGGACGTCGTAGGCGATTCCCTGCGCCTGTTGCAGGAGCTGCTGGGTGCGCTGAACCGACTGCTGAAGCTGCTGGAGCGAGGAGTATGGCAGGCTGGCGAGGTTGCGGGCCTGGTTGATCAGCATCGTCGCTTCGTTCTGAAGCTGGGTGATCTGCTGATTGACCTGCTGGAGGGTGCGCGCCGCCGTCAGGACGTTCTGCGCATAGTTGGTCGGATCGTAGACGATCCATTGCGCAGCGGCGGGAGTGCTGAGGATCGGCGAAAGCGCGATCGGCGCGGCAAGCAGCGCTGCGGTGATACGCAGTGCAAGCGAGCGGGATTGAGTAGAACGGGTCATGGGCGTGTCTCCGGATCGGTTTGGGGGATGACATTGGTGAGGTCGGCGATGAGGTCCGCGGCCCAGGCAAGCCGGTTCTCGGCGAGCCACTCAGCGAGGAAGCCATCCGTGCCGCTGCGGGCGTGAACGTCCGCGATCAGCGCCTGGTGCTGCTTGGACGACGCGGCGCAGAGCGCGAGCGCCACGTCCGACAGCCCCAGCTCGAACAGCCGGTTGCCGCGCCGCGACTGGCAGTAATAGTCGCGCTTAGGCATCGCCCGCGCGAGGATCTCGATCTGGCGATCGTTGAGCCCAAAGCGGCGATAGATGGCGGTGATCTGCGGCTCGATCGCGCGTTCGTTCGGCAGCAGGATGCGAGTCTGACAGCTCTCGATGATGGCTGGCGCGATCGCTGAGCCGTCGATGTCGGAGAGCGACTGCGTCGCGAAGATGACGCTGGCGTTCTTCTTGCGCAGCGTCTTCAGCCACTCGCGGAGCTGACCGGCGAAACCCTCGTCGTCTAGCGCCAGCCAGCCTTCATCGACGATCAGCAGCGTGGGGCGACCGTCGAGGCGGTCCTCGATGCGGTGGAAGAGATAGGCGAGCACGGCGGCGGCGGCGCCCGTGCCGATCAACCCTTCTGTTTCGAAGACCTGGACATTCGCTTCGCCCAGATGCTCGGCCTCGGCGTCGAGCAACCGGCCATAGGGACCGCCGACGCAATAGGGCCGAAGCGCCTGCTTCAGGTCGTTGGACTGCAGCAGGACGGACAGGCCGGTGAGCGTCCGCTCGTTGATCGGCGCGGACGCCAGCGAGGAGAGCGCCGACCAGAGATGCTCCTTCACCTCGGGCGTGACCGGCACGCTCTCGCGCCCCAGGATCGCGATCAGCCAGTCGGAGGCCCAGGCGCGCTCGGCGACATCGTCGATGCGCCCGAGCGGCTGAAGCGACACGCTGTCGTCTGAGCCTTCGGTGAGGCCACCGCCAAGATCGTGCCAGTCTCCGCGCATGGCGAGCGCGGCGGCGCGGATCGATCCGCCAAAGTCGAAGGCGAAAACCTGCGACTGCGGATAGCGCCGGAACTGCAGCGCCATCAGCGCCAGCAGCACCGACTTGCCGGCGCCCGTTGGCCCGACGATCAGGGTGTGGCCGACATCGCCGACATGGATGGAAAGCCGGAACGGGGTCGAGCCTTCGGTTCTGCCGTAAAGCAGTGGGGGTGCATCGAAGTGCTCGTCCCGTTCCGGTCCCGCCCACACCGCCGACAGCGGGATCATGTGGGCGAGATTCAAGGTGTTGATCGGCGGCTGCCGGACATTGGCGTAGACATGGCCGGGCAGCGAGCCGTGCCAGGCGTCGACCGCGTTGATCGTCTCGGGCATGGCGGTGAAGTCGCGGCCCTGGATGACCTTCTCGACCATCCGCAGCTTTTCAGCTGCGATGCGCGGGTCCTCGTCCCAGACGGTGATAGTCGCCGTCACATAGGCTTGGCCCGCATAGTCGGCGCCCAGCTCCTGCAACGCCATGTCGGCGTCGGCGGCCTTGTTGGCCGCATCGGTATCGACCAGCGCAGAGGCCTCGTTGGTCATCACCTCCTTGAGGATGGCGGCGATCGACTTGCGCTTGGCGAACCACTGACGCCTGATCTTCGTCAGCAGCTTGGTGGCGTCGGTCTTGTCGAGCAGGACGGCGCGTGTTGACCAGCGATAGGGAAAGGCCAGCCGGTTCAGCTCATCGAGGATGCCGGGCGTGGTCGCGGTCGGGAAGCCGACAATGGTGAGGATGCGGACATGTGCGTCGCCGAGCCGGGGTTCGAGCCCACCGGTCAGGGGCTGATCGGCCAGCAGCGCATCGAGATATATCGGCGTCTCGGGCACGCGGACGCGGTGCCGCTTGGTCGAGACGGTCGAATGCAGATAGGTCAGCGTCTCGCCGTCATCGAGCCAGGCGCATTCCGGCATGAAGGCGTCGATGAGCTGAAGGATGCGATCGGTGCGGTCTGCGAAGCCGCGCAGGATCTCGTGCGCATCGACGCCAGCGTGATCGCGACCCTCATAGAGCCAGGTCTCTGCGCGCGCCGCGTCTTCGGCCGGGGGAAGGTAGAGGAAGGTGAGGAAGTAGCTCGATTCGAAGTGCGCGCCGGCTTCCTCGAAGTCGGCTTTCCGTTCGGCGTCGACCAAGGCCGACGCGCTGTCGGCGAACACGCTGGCCGGATAGGTCGCGGCACCATGGCGCTGCGCCTCGACGAAGATGGCCCAGCCGGAGCCCAGGCGACGGAAGGCGTTGTTGAGGCGCCCGGCGACCGCGACCAGCTCGGCCGGAACGGCACTGTCGAGGTCGGGTCCGCGAAACCGTGCAGTTCGCTGCAAGCTGCCGTCCTTGTTCAGGACGATGCCTTCGCCGACCAGAGCGACCCAGGGCAGGAAGTCGGCGAGACGGGTATTGCGGTTGCGATATTCGGCGAGGTTCATCATCGGCGTCGCTCCTCAAACCGACAGGTGGCCGGGGATGCGCAGATGTTTGCGCACGACATCGACGAACTGCGGATCGCGCTTGGCCGCCCAGACGGCCGCGAAATGACCGAGAGCCCAAAGGCCCAGGCCGACCAGCCAGAGGCGGAGGCCAAGGCCGAGCGCGGCTGCCAGCGTGCCGTTGAGAATGGCGATCGAGCGCGGAGCGCCGCCGAGCAGGATGTGCTCGGTCAGCGACCGATGGACCGGGACCGAGAAGCCCGCCAGCTCGCCATGATGATCTGCGCCGTTGGCCATCAGACGAGCGCCCCGCCGCCGAACGAGAAGAAGGACAGGAAGAAGCTGGACGCAGCGAAGGCGATCGACAGGCCGAAGACGATTTGGATGAGCTTGCGCGCGCCGCCCGACGTGTCGCCGAAGGCCAGCGTCAGGCCGGTGATGATGATGATCATCACCGCGATGATTTTGGCGACCGGGCCCTCGATGGATTCGAGGATGGACTGTAGCGGGGCCTCCCAGGGCATTTGGGAGCCGGAAGCGTGAGCGGCAGGCGCGAGCGCCAGCGAGACGAAGGTGACGGATACCGCAGTCGCGATATGGCGGCGGAAACGCAGGGCATGCTGGATCATGACGGACCTCCTGTGAGGGGCTGGCTTGCGGGCGTGACGCGGTAGTCGCCGTCGGGGCCAAGGCCCTCGATGCGGGCGAGTTCGGCGAGGCGGCGCGACGTGCCCCGGCCGGAAAGCACGGCGACGAGATCGATCGTCTCGGCGATCAGGGCGCGCGGGACGGTGACGACGGCTTCCTGGATGAGCTGCTCCATCCGACGCAGCGCGCCGATGCCCGTACCCGCGTGGATGGTTCCGACACCGCCGGGGTGTCCTGTGCCCCAGGCCTTCAGCAGATCGAGGGCCTCGGCTCCCCGGACCTCGCCGATCGGAATCCGATCAGGGCGCAGGCGAAGAGAGGAGCGGACAAGATCGGAGAGCGAGGCGACGCCGTCTTTGGTCCGCATGGCGACGAGGTTCGGCGCGGCGCATTGCAGTTCGCGCGTGTCTTCGATCAGGACGACGCGGTCGGAGGTCTTCGAGACCTCAGCCAGCAAAGCGTTGGTGAGGGTCGTCTTGCCGGTAGAGGTGCCGCCGGCGACGAGGATGTTGCGCCGATCGGCGACGGCCTGGCGCAGCGTCTCGGCCTGATGCGCCGCCATGATCCCGGCGGCGACATAGTCGTCGAGCGTGAACACGGCGACGGCCGGCTTGCGGATCGCGAAGGCCGGGGCGGACACGACGGGCGGCAACAGCCCCTCGAACCGCTCCCCCGTTTCGGGCAACTCGGCTGAGACACGTGGGGCGCCGGGATGAACCTCGGCCCCGACATGATGGGCGACGAGGCGGATGATCCGCTCGCCGTCTGACGGCGACAACAGTTCACCCGTGTCGGAAAGTCCTTCGGAAAGCCGGTCGACCCAGAGCCGCCCATCGGGGTTGAGCATCACCTCGACGATCGCGGGGTCTTCCAGAAACCGGGCGATCGCCGGCCCGAGGGCCGTGCGCAGCATGCGCGCGCCGCGAAGGATCGCCTCCGATTTCTGGTGAGTGGCCGCCACGTCGTCCCCGTTCTCTTGCGGGACCGCGACATGCGGCCCTGGATCGGGGATGAGTAGAAGAGGCAGAAATCATGGCCTGACAACAACCATAATGTGGTCGTCGTACTGTAGCGTACAAATACAGGGAAACGGCGGAACGCCGGAATACTTGAAGTGGACGTGGCCGTGATTAATCCGCGTCGTGCGCGGGCGTGATGTCCTCGGAAATTTCCTGCCTAAGCTTCGGCCCGTGAGCGAGTCGCCGGCCGAGCGCGGTGACGAACGCTTCGTAGCGTTCGCCGGCTTTGGCGCGCGCCGCTGCCTGGGCGGGCTCGGGGAGCGGCGGGTTCGTCGTCAGCCAGAATCGGATGAAGACGGCCAGCGTTTCGACGGCGATTCCAAGGTCACGCTCCATACGCGCCATTCGCCGGTCGAGCTGGTCGAGCCGTTTCGTCGTAGCCGCCTCCTGCCGTTCGGCAGCGTCGGGCGACAGGAAGGAGGCGATGCCAGCTTCCGCGATCAGCGAGAGGGATTGATCGCGCCGGGCGGCGTGCGCGGCGAGCGCCTTCATGACGTCGGGTTCGAGATACACCGATAGCCGCTGCTTTTTGGGAGGCTTTGCCATGGTGCCTCCTAAAGCTCGATACCGTCGCCGGGATCGAGCGATGCTTGGCGTGCGACCTGGCGCATGGTCTGATTCATGCGCGAGAGGCGAGCGGCGTCCTCATCGGCATCGTGGCGGGGATCGATCTCGAATTCGTTTTCGATGGGCTGCATTGGCTCGACGGGCTTTGCGCGGCTCAGTTCCGGCTGATGCCGGCGCTCGGAGTCGGTCGTATCCTCATCCTCCGATCCGCGCTCGCCGTCGGTCGCGATCGACACGGTCGGCGCCGCTGGAAGCGGCAGCGCGCTCCAGTCATCGGGCCGTGCCGTTGTCCGTTTCACCAGGTTCGGCGGCGTTACGATGCGCTCCTGAAACCGGCGATCCTCATAGTACCGCGCTTTCTTCGCGCGGATCGGTGGCGTACCGGCGACCATGACGATCTCGTCGGCGGGCGGGAGCTGCATGATCTCGCCGGGCGTCATCAGTTGCCGCGCCGTTTCCGAGCGCGACACCATCATGTGGCCGAGCCAGGGCGACAGGCGATGGCCGGCGTAGTTCTTCATCGCCCGCATCTCGGTTGCGGTGCCGAGTGCGTCCGAGACCCGCTTGGCGGTCCGCTCATCGTTGGTGGCGAAGCTAACCCGGACATGGCAGTTATCGAGGATCGAGTTGTTCGGGCCGTAGGCCTTCTCGATCTGGTTCAACGACTGGGCGATGAGAAAGGCCTTGAGGCCGTAGCCCGCCATGAAGGCGAGAGCGCTCTCGAAGAAGTCGAGACGACCGAGGGCGGGAAACTCGTCGAGCATGAGGAGCAGCCGGTGGCGGTTTCCGTTCGCCTGCAGGTCCTCGGTCAGCCGGCGGCCGACCTGATTGAGGATGAGACGGATCAGCGGCTTGGTGCGGTTGATGTCCGAGGGCGGCACGACGAGGTAGAGCGTGGTCGGATGCTTACCGCCGACGATATCCACGATGCGCCAGTCGCAGCGGCGCGTGACCTCGGCGACGACGGGATCGCGATAGAGGCCGAGGAATGACATCGCGGTCGACAGCACGCCCGACCTCTCGTTGTCGGATTTGTTCAGCAGCTCGCGCGCGGCGCTGGCGATCACGGGATGCGGGCCGGCCTCGCCAAGGTGTGCTGTCTTCATCATGGCGGCCAGCGTCGACTCGATCGGCCGCTTCGGATCGGAGAGGAAGGCGGCGACGCCCGCCAAGGTCTTGTCCGCTTCGGCGTAAAGGACGTGCAGGATCGCGCCGACCAGCAGCGCATGGCTGGTTTTCTCCCAGTGGTTCCGTTTCTCCAGCGAGCCCTCCGGATCGACCAGAATGTCGGCGATGTTCTGGACGTCGCGGACCTCCCATTCGCCACGGCGCACCTCGAGCAGCGGATTGTAGGCCGCGGATTTCGTATTGGTGGGATCGAACAGCAGCACGCGACCATGACGCGCGCGGAAGCCGGCGGTGAGCGTCCAGTTCTCCCCTTTGATGTCGTGGACGATCGCAGACCCTGGCCAGGTTAGCAGCGACGGCACGACCAGGCCGACGCCCTTGCCGGACCGCGTGGGCGCAAAGCAAAGCACATGCTCGGGACCGTCGTGGCGGAGATAGTCATGATCGAACTTCCCAAGGACGACGCCATCCGCGCCCAGCAGGCCGGCGGCGCGCACTTCGCGGGTGACGGCCCATCGGGCGGAGCCGAAGGTCTCGACGTTCTCGGCTTCACGCGCTCGCCAGACGGACATGCCGATTGCGACAGCGATGGAGATGAAGCCGCCGGACGCGGCGATATAGGCGCCCTCTATGAAGATCGGCGGTGCATAGGCATCGTAGAAGTACCACCACCAGAAGAAGGCGGGCGGATAGTAGATCGGCCAGCCGGCAAGCTCGAACCAGGGCAGCCCAAGCTGCGGCTGGAAGCCGAGACGGTAGGCCGTCCACTGCGTCGCCGCCCAGGTTGTAATGAGGACGATCAGGAAGACGGTGAGGATCTGTCCCCAGAGGATTTTGGTCGCCGACATGACCCTCCTTCCAAGAAAATACGCGGAGGATCAGGAGATACTTGGGCAGAAATCAAGCCAGCATTGGCAGAGATCGCAATATCGGCGCCTGCATCGTACAATTAGGATGCCTAGCTAGGTGGGCGGCGCAGCTTCTTGAGCAAGTGTTATCGCCTCAAAGGTCTGAAGAAAGCTCGGATGTCCTCAGCCAACAACTGAGGCTGCTCCATTGCCGCGAAGTGACCACCTTTCGGCATTTCTGTCCAGCGGACGACGTTATGGCAACGCTCCACCCAAGACCGCGGCGGCATCGGCAACTCGCGAGGAAACAGAGCCACGCCGAGAGGCGGCTGGACACGTTCACGCGGCCTGAAGTGAAGCGGCTGGAGGCTATTCTCCTTGTAGACCCGAATCGAGGCGTCGACCGTACCGCTGAACCAATAGAGCGAGATGTCGGTAAGCAGCGCGTCAAGACTGAAGACCTGCTCGACGTCCCCCTCGCAGTCGCTCCACCCACGGAATTTCTCGACGATCCATCCTGCGAGACCGGCAGGCGAGTCATTCAGGGCATAGGCCAGTGTTTGCGGTTTCGTACCATGCATGTGGGCGTACGCCCCTTCTGCGGCGGCCCATGCGGCCGCAGTGTCGAGGAACGATTGTTCTTCAGCAGTGACAGGTGGAAGCCCTTCACCGAGCGGCGGCCGATAGCCCCCCGAAATATAGTTGAGATGAAAGCCGACGACTGACTGTGGAAAACGATGCGCCAACCAAGTTGAAACGCCCGCACCGACATCACCGCCCTGGGCGCCAAAGCGGCCATATCCTAAACCACTCATAAGGGCGAACCACAGTTCGGCGATGCGTGATGATCCGAAACCTGATCGATCCGGCGCCTGCGAAAAGCCATACCCGGGCAGTGATGGGACCACGACATCAAACGCATCAGCCGGATCGGCACCGTGCGCACCGGGGTTGGCCAAGAGCGGGATGATCCTCTCCATCTCGACAAAAGATCCCGGCCATCCATGGGTCAGGATCAGCGGGAACGGTGCCGGCCCAACCCCTCGTTGATGAACGAAGTGGATCAAGAGGTCATCGATGCTCGCCAAGAACTGCGGGAGTTGGTTAAGCCGAGCCTCCTGTGTCCTCCAATCGAACTGCTCCTGCCAGTAACCCATAAGACGCCGCATGAAGACTAGGCTGCTGCCATCGTCCCAGCTCACGTCATCGAGCGACCGGGGCCAGCGAATGTGACGGAGGCGTTGCTTGAGGTCCGCAATCATACTTTCTTCGACGTGTATCTTATATGCTCGGATGTCCATGGTTCCACCTCAAGGTTTTGGCGTCACCGTGATAAGCTAACGTCAAGCATCATAGTCTTACTACGAACCGAGGGCTGCGGACAGCTGTGCGCCGCAGGTCGGTAAGAGTGAGCGTCATTCAAAGGCTGAGACCGCGGTTGCGGCCGAAGCTCCAGTCGACGCCGCCGGCGCCGCGCGATACGCCGGAGACGTGCTGGCCGATCTGACGTTCGAGGGAGGGCGACCAAGGCACGAGTTGGAAGCCGAGGCCGTCGTCGATCATCGCGAAGCGGCCGGAAGCGAGCGCGAAGCGCTGGCGATAGGTGCCCGCCACATACTCGCCCGTTGCGGCCTTCGAGAATTGTCTGCCGGTCTCGGCCGCGAGCTTCTCGCCAAGGGCCTCGACCTCGCGCTGCCGGAGCGTGTCGATCAGCCCGGGCGAGAAGCTGACGCCGCGCGTCTGCCGCTCGGCGAGGCCCTGACCGACGAGATGCTCGGCCCGCCTGTCCATCGCCTGGCGAACCTCCGCGCCGAAGCCGCCACCGCCGAGCGCGACGGGATCGCGGGCGATCGTCTGCCGGTCGAGCCAGGTGGCGCCGGTCGCGTTGACCTGACGTTCAATGTCGAGATCGGATCGGACGGCCAGCGCTACGCGACTGCGTCCCTGCGCGTCGTCGAATTTACGCAGCTCGACGATCGAGCCCGGCGCGCTGTCGCCGGTCGCGTCGAGGTCCGGCAGCTTGATGTGATGGGTCCGTCCGTCGGTGCCATCGACGACGGCATAGGCCGTGCCCTTCAACTCATCGTCGAGACCCCGATCGACCAGCCGGCCGACGATGGGATCGTTGATGCTCTCGCCGGCGAGCACATAGCTCGCCGCGCCGCGCTCGATGCCGCGCTCGGTCAGGCCGCGATGAATGCGCTTGATGATGTCACCACGTTCGCCCAGCTCGCGCAGGGTCGCTTCGGCGTGCCCGGACACGGCCCATTGGCCGGGGCCGACCTGATCCGCGAGGCCGAGCGTCTCCAGTTTGCGCAGGCGCCCGACTTTCATCGCGTGGAATTCGTCGGGCTGGCGGTCAGGGTGGGGGGCGAGATCGACGACGCCGGTGCGATAGCTGTCTCGGGCAAGTTGGCGATCGAGGTTGGTCCAGCGATCCGCCTCGATCTGCCGTTCGAGATTGCGACGGATCTCAAGATCGGTGCGCGGCCCCAACTCCTGGGTGACGAGATCCTGCGCACGGGCGCGCATGCCTTCCTTGATATAGTCGCGCGAGATGACGAGGTCCTGGCCGTCATCGGTGCGGCCGCGCAATATGATGTGGACGTGGGGATTGTCGGTGTTCCAGTGATCGACGCCGACCCAGTCGAGCTTGGTGCCGAGGTCCGTCTCCATCTGCCCCATCAGATCGCGGGCGAAGGTCTTGAGGTCGGACATCTCCGTCGCGTCCTCGGGCGAGACGATGAACCGGAAATGATGCCGGTCGTCCTGGGTCCGCTCGGCGAAGGCCTTGGGATCGGCGTCCTCGGTCTCGGGCCCGAACAGTCGGGCCTTCTCTCCATCCCGGGTGACGCCCTCGCGCCGCAGGTAGCTGAGGTGGGCGGAGAGCGGCGCAGCGCGAGCGGTGTGCCGGACGACACGCGTCTTGATCACCGTGTTGCGCGATCGGCTGGTGAGCAGCCGATTGGCCTGCACCGTGGCGCGCTGGCCGCGCCCGAAACGCGAGCGGTTGCCCGAACTGATCTGGCCGGAGCGCGAGACCCTGCCGCCGGCGCGCTGGGCGGCCGCGAGCGCCTGGGCGATGAAGGGCCGTGTCTGCTGTGCGCGGGTTGAGCGGATGCGGCCTGGCCGGATGCGGAAATCGTCCTCGCTGCTCATGGCCGCGGCCCCGCACATCGCGCGAAGCCGACGAAATCCTTGCAGAAATCGCGATAGCGCAGGCTGCGCCGATCAGGCGCACCTCGCGCAGATGCGCCATAAGTCTCTGAAAACACACGACCGCACCAAGCCGCACCTCGCGCGCTTTTATCTCGCCATCGTGCGGTTGTGTTGCCTGCTCTCCCTCCTCGGACCGCCATCCTTCCGCCAGAGCACGCTATTCCACGAAATACTGCGAGCACCGTCATCGCGGCCCCCCATCGCCGTTTCGGGCGACAAACAGGCCTGCGGATTGCGGAGCGATGGCTGTGGCATCGCGCACCGGAGTTGCAGCCGGGGTCTCATTCGACGCGCTATCGCCGGTCGTCGAAACAGCGGTGGCGGCGCGCTCGGATTGCACGATGAACAGCGGCGAGCGCGTCCAGGCGTTGGGATCGGCGGCCGCGACCGTGACGGGAGCAAGCGCGTCTGCGCCGCCGATAATGGGCGCGAGCGAGGCGACATAGGCGCGGGTTTCAGCGGGCAACGGACGGCCAGCAAGATACTCTTCATAGCGGCCGGGACCAGCATTATAGGCCGCGAGAAAGCCCGGCGAACCGTAGCGGTCGTGCATCTCGCGCAGGTAGGCGGCGCCTGCCAGAATGTTGTCGCGTGGATCGTAAGGATTCGCGCCGAGCCGGTGACGGGCGCGCAGATCAGCCCATGTGGCGGGCATGACTTGCATCAGGCCCATCGCGCCGGCCGACGAGATCGCCCGCACGTCCCCAGCGCTTTCGACGCGCATGACGGCGCGTATCCAGTGCTCGGGAATGCCGAAGCGTTGCGCGGCCTCGGTGATGAATGTGGCGTAGGGAGCGACGCGAGAGGGGCGCTCGGCGGACACCGTCTGCGCATTCGCATTGGCGCAAAGCGGTGCGGAAAGCAGAAGGCCGGAAAGGAGAAGGAGGACTGTGCGCCGGGCGGTGTTTGACCGCCCGGCGACAGCTTTGGGGAGCGGGACCGACATCGTTCAGTCCCGCTCTGCGCGCTTGGGCGGACGATTCCAGTGCAAGCCCCAGGCGGACTTGTCGTCGGCGGACTGGAAGAGGTTAGCGCGGATCGGATGACCGAAGGTCGGATCGTCGATCTGCAGCGAGACGTAGTCGCCGGCCTTCTCGCCAGTGCGCTTCCAGCCCGCACCGATCTCCGCGCCAGTTTCGTTGTTCATGCTGTCGAGAACATGGACGCGGAAGTCTGGCGCGTTCTCGGCATCGGACGGTTCGGCCGGAACGATGATGATGTCCTGGTGCAATGTCAGCGTCATTAGGTGGCCGATGAAGCCGTCATTTTCGCTCGTGAATTGACCGATGAGGGACATGGGTTTCTCCTTGGCTGTGCGGTGGACGGGGTCATGGGCGTGCCGTCACCGCGTCGGCGCGCGCCAGACGAAGCGGTCATCGCTGTCCTCGTCGGTGTAGACGGGGGTGGCCCGGCCGATGACCGAGCTGGCGGGGAGCGTGCCGAAGTAACGGCCGTCGAGGCTGTCGCGGACCTGCCAGTTCATCAGGAACAGCTCGTCGTCGGCGATGACGCGACACCCCTGCCAGATCGGCAGTTCGCGGCCCCGACGATCACGGTCGAGCGCGTCGCCGATGGCGTGGCCGTCGACGGTGATCGTGCGGCCGGATCGGCACACACGTTGACCGGGAAGGCCTGCCACCCGCTTCAGCAGCGGCACGCCGCGTGGCAGATATCCGCCATCGGCAAGGAACGTGGCGATCGGCTCCGGCGCCGCTACGGCGACGAGGTCGGTCGCTTCCAATCCGTCGCTGGCGCTGATCGCATAGAGGCCGATCGGCGTGCTCGCGGAGGCATTCCAGATCAGCTTTGGCGCGAAGGAGACGATCGACAGGACGCCCATCAGCATCACCGCGAAGTACGTCGTCATGACGTATCCAAAGCGGCTCATGGCATGATCCTCCGGCGCAAGAGGAAGGCGCGATGCTGCTGCGCGTCGTAGGCGCGCGGTGTTTCACCGGCCGTCAGACGGTTGTGAACGTGTCGCCAGTGATCGGGCGAAACATCCGTCGCATCGATGTCCCGCGCCTCGATCGCGTCGATGAGCTGAAGTACGCGTTCGACCTTAGGCCATCCATCGGCGCGCAACAGGATGTCGCCACCGGGGCGCACGAATGGCAGGGTCTGGCAGCGCTCGCCGGTACGAACGGCGCGTACAATGTCGAGCCGCGAAAGCGCAGTGCCGTAGTCGTTGGAGGTCCAGCGAACAAAGGCGAAAACACTGTCCGGTGCGAACGACACGACGCGTCGGCGGCGGTCGAGGATCTGTTCGGCGATCTCGCGGCCGAACCTGATCCAGAATTCGATCTTCTTCTCGACCCACGTCAACTCGACATGGGTCAGTGCATCGGCCGCTGGCGCTGGCGGCAAGCCGCTGCGCAGCGACGGGTCGGCGACACCGATCATCGCGGCTCTCCTTCGCTGGTGGGGAACTCGCGCTCGAACAGCGCGCGCAGCATCTCGGCGACCGTCTGTCCGCGCTGGAAGGCGGCAATCTTGATCCGGCCGCGCATGTCGGCGGTGACGTCGATCGTCAGCCTGGCGGTAAATTCGGCGGCGGGGTCCGCGCGCGGCGATGGACGGTCTGGCGCCTTGATCCAGCTTTCCGGATCGGCCGGCCGGGACGCGAAACTGCGTTTCGAGGACCGCTCGCTCATGCCCCGATCCTCGTGACTTCGGCGGCGAGCGCGGCAATCTCCCGCGCGGCGGGCGATGTATCGTCCTGCTCGGCCGCGAGCCGTCCGGTCTGCACGACATCGGCGAAGGCGATGCGCTGACCGATGGTAGTGAGGAGCGGCGGGGGATCGTGTTCCGCGAGCGTCTCAGCGGTTTCGCGGGCGAGGATCGTGCGGGCTGCACAGCGGTTGAGTACGAACCGCGCCTTGAGGTCCGGTCGATAGATCCGCGCTTCGCTGAGCAGCGTCAGCATCTCGGCCGACGCCCAGCCGTCGAGCGGTGACGGCTGCACCGGGATCAGTACAAGATCGGCAGCCAGCAGCGCCGAGCGCATCAACCCGGCGACACGCGGCGGTCCGTCGATGACGACATGATCGACGTCGCGCGCCAGCTCTGGCGCCTCGCGGTGGAGCGTGTCGCGCGCGAGGCCGACAACACCGAACAGCCGCTCCAATCCCTCCCGGCCGCGCTGCTGTGACCAGTCGAGCGCCGATCCCTGTGGGTCGGCGTCGATCAGCGTGACGCGCTGCCCATGCCGAGCCCATTCACCGGCGAGATGGAGGGCGAGCGTCGTCTTTCCGACGCCGCCCTTCTGGTTGAGGAACGCGACGATCATGACGGTCTCCCGGCGATCGGGGACTCGTCCACAGCGGTCGAAAAAGCGGGGTCCGTTAGAAAGATTCCGTAGGAATCTAGGTTAGATAAGTTACGGGGCTCGCAAGCTGCTGATTCAGCGCGATGAATCGGCGATTCCGGTCCCCGATAGCACGAGAGTCCGGTCCCCGATGGCACGATAGCGCCGGTCCCTGATAGCACGAGATGATTCACAGCTTATCCCCAGGTCGAGTTGTCGAGCGGCGACGGCGGCGCGGGATGCCGAGCGCGTCGGGATTGGTGGGTACGAAGGACAGGATTTCGGGGCCGCCGAGGCACTGCTCGATGGTCAGGCGATAGCCCGGCAGCGGCTGGCGGCGCACGATGTCGCGCAGGTCGTAGGCGAAATGCTTGAGCGGCGAGAGACTGCCGGACTTCGCGTGAAGATGCGGGAAGTCGAAGCTCCAGCCGTGTTCCTGCTTGCCGCCGTGCTTGCGCACGAGGCGGTAGAGCCAGCGCTCCAGACCGCCGGTCAGCCTGAAATAGTTGCGGTCGATCGTCAGGACTAGCGCGTCATCGAGGACAGCGGCGTAGAACCAGTCCGGCACGATCAGTTCGAGCCCGAGCGGGCGGCCGCGGTGATCGGCTCGCTCCTTCCATTCGTTGATCCAGGAGAAGCGGTGCATCCGCCGCTCGGTCGGCTGGCGGATTGAGGTCGCTATGGTGGTGGACTGGAGGCGGTCGAGCGCGGCCTTAAGCCGGTCGTAATTGCGCAGCGAGACACCGCGTCCAATGAAGTTCAGAATCTCGTAAGGCGTGGTCGCCATCAGGCGTGACGGGCGCAGGCCGACGTCACGGGCCTCGACGATTTGCGAGGCCGCCCAGATCAGAACGTCCGCGTCCCAGATCGTCGCCATGCCGTGCTCGGGCACGGCTTCGACACGGATTTTCACCGAACCCGCCTTGAAGTCGATCGGCGTCAGGCGCTTCGACTTGGCAAGCGAGAAGAACGGATAGGCCATGAGGTCCTGCGCGTCGCGCGGCGCGAGATCGCCGGGCAGCGCCCGGAACAGATCGAGCTGCGCACGCTCGTCGTGCTGTGTGTGACGGGACGACATGGCGTGTCGTCTCAGCGCGGCCGGCGGCCGGCGAAGCGGCGATCCGACGGCTCCTGCCGCTTGGCGGGGAGCACCGTGCCGCGCGGGTCAGAGGTCGAACTGACGAGGCCGCGATCGGCCCAGGTCTGGAGATCCTCTATGGCGTAGACGACTCGGCCGCCGAGCTTCCTGTAAGCCGGGCCGGTGCCGTAGGTGCGGTGCTTCTCCAGTGTGCGCTCGGACAGTCCGAGGAAGCGAGCGGCCTCCTGCGTGCGCAGGTAGCGTGGCGGGATGCCGGCGGTCGTATCGGCCATTGTCGAGCCTCCGTGGTCTCATCGGGGGCCGCTGCCGTCAGGCGGCGGTTCGAGAGCACGGTGGCGTGAAGGCGGTGGGTCGGACGATGTCGGAGATAGGAATCTAGTTTCGACACGCCGCAGGCGGTCGATGGCGGGCTATGATCGGCGGGGTCGGTGCAGGAGGGAGCGGTAGCCGCCTTCAACGAGTTTCACGCCGTCGCGCGCCAGCCGGATCGTGATTTCGCGCAGCGCGTCCCCGGCCCAGGAGGCGGCGTCGATTCTATGACCAGGGAACAGAACCTCCCCGATCGATCGATATGTCGCGCCGGCACGACGTCCATCGACCGCACGCAGCATTTGGCGCGCGCGCTCGCGGCGCTGCGGCGTCATTCGAGGGTCGTTCGGGACGCGCTTGCCTTTGATCGCGCTCCAGAACCGGGTCAGCGCGGTCTGTCGATCCGGTGTGAGGGCATCGAACATGACCATCGCCGCGAGCGGGTTCTCGTCCTGCGGGTCTGCGAGCGTGACGTCATAGTGCTCGCCGCGAATATCGAGCCTCAGGTGAGAAGGGTCGTGTTGGAATATGGCGCGGAGCCGCAGTTCATCGGCAGTGATGGAGAAGCCGTCAGGACGTGGACCTGCGGCGAACAATATTGCCGCGGGGTCGATTTGTGGGGTCCAGAAGATCTGCTGGCTGTGAGCCGGGATAAGAGGGTCGGCGCCGAAATCGCAACCCCCATAGGTTCGCAAATTCTTCCGCCGTTTCGAGTGAAAGCCGGCCGCTGGACACAAGATCCTGATAGGCTTTCCGGTAGTCAGGGTTTCGGCGCAGGAATTCCCAGGCAAGGTCACCCGGATTTAGATTGTCGATATAGTCATAGGCGGTCTCCGATCGCCAACTTTCATCTTCGGACATCCTCCACCGCCTCCGCGCAATTGTGACGCAACGCGAGTCAAGCAGCGGTCACATTCCCAAGTTGAGTATTGCGTGGGAAGAACGAAGTCGGATCAACGTGATGCAGGTTCTGCATCACCTCAGTGCAGGCGGGGACCAAGAAGCTCGCAAAAGCCGTTTTCGATCATCCATTTCGCGCGAGCGAGGTGGGCGGCATGAATTTTCGCAGCACGGTTGGGGTCCGCTGCGGGATCGAGGCCGAAGAGAAGCTCCACGACTTCCTCCCAGGTCGCGCCGTCCGCCTCGGCGTCGAGCAGCCTCAGGTACAGCTTCAGATGCGCCTGGTCATAGGCGGTGAGCGCCGGGCCGAGCGGCGGTTCGTCCAGATATTCTGCGTTGGTCACGATGAGCCCCACGAGTCATTCGTATCCAATCTGGAGCGGTTTGTTAACCGTAATGATATCCCGCGCCACACCGCCGCGGTTTGACGCAAAATCAGGATGGTCGGACGGGTTCGCCCGAAAAAGTCGTCAAGGGTTGTCCTTGTCACCAACCAGCATCACTCCCACGCTTTGGCCGGAGTTGAGCAGGACGATGCCAACGCCTTCAAAGGCTCGACGGACCTGATCGCGTGTTGATTCGTACACCTCGAGTCCGCTGTCGGATTCAAGGCGCTTCAACGCGGTCAGTGATACCCGGGCCTTGTCAGCGAGTGTCTCCTGTGTCCAGCCGAGCAACGCGCGTGCGGCCCGTGATTGTCGGGCGGTGATCATGCATGATCACCTCCCACTCGGACCTACGCGAGCGCCAGAACTACGGCTATAATAGTCGTTCTTGCTAGGAATGGCCAGCGGTTCTGGCTTTTGCCGCGCGATTCCAGCATCGGATGCCGCAGGTGATTCGCTTCATCGTCAGGCGTTTGGCCCCGCCCGGATTGTCCGGGCGGGGCTTCGCGCTGGGCTTACTCGCCGTTGCGGCGGCCGTTCGGGCGGGACCAGATGAGGCTGAAGCCTTCGCCTTCCTCGTCGTCGAAGAGGTTGGCGTAGATCGGGGCGTTGAAGCTAGGATCGTCGAGCTTCAGGCCCAGATAGGCACGGCCCTCGTTGGAGGTTTTGGACCAGGCGGCGCCGATCTCGGCGCGGCCGACGAAGACGCGGTGGCTGGGGGCGTTCTCGCCGGTGGCGCGGGCCTCGGGGACGATGCGGACGTTCTTCGTCTGCAGGCTGAGGGTGACGATTTCGCCGTTGAACTCGTTGTTGCCGGTCTTCTTGAAGGTGCCGATGGTCGCCATGATAGTTCTCCTTGAACTCTGCTCCGAGCCCGCACCATTGCGGCCTCGATGGCGATCGACAGGCCGGAGGCGATTGACGGCGCACCCCGCAGGGGCCTGACAGCAAAGGAGGGGCTTTCTTGGCTCGCGAGGAATGACGGCGCAGCCGGCAGGGGAAGAAAGTTTCGACGCCGCTGTTGCGGCATAGGCGATCGAGGCGCAGCCGACCTTCGGCCAGATCAGCCCATTGAAGAGGCCGTTTTGGAGCGGTCGACCTGACAGAGACGCATCACCGGAGAACGTGGCGACCACCCCGAACCGATGGACCGTGACGACGCCTGACACGGCGGTTCAAACCAACTCCAGCAGACGCTCCGTTCCGCCGACTCCTGCCCGTCGCCCACGAGATCGCCCCCTCTCGGCACCCGCACCGTCGTTGGGCGCGCCGTCAGGGCATTGCCCCAAGCACCGTCACCGAGGGAATGGCGCGTCAATTGGGTTAGCCGTCGATCCGATCAACGCGATTGCGAATGACCCTGCCGACGAGGAGCGCGACACGTAAGACATCAACCCACCGTCCTGCCGCCGCCGGCAACGATGTCAGGCGCGCGCGACGTTCTGCACGGTTGGCCCGGGTGCGGCCATTCCTGTCACCCGGATCAGCGCCGTTACGCCAACGGCAATCGCGCCGATGACGGAGAAGATGATCTGCCAGGTGTCGGAGGGCATGGTGTGTTTCACGATGCCATGTGTCGCATGGTAGCCAGCGAGCGCCGCAGGCGCGACGAAGGCGAGTGCGATCGCGAGCCGTATCCAGAGCGGACGGATGAAGGCGAGCAGGAACTGCCCGAGGCCGAGCGTCAGCGCGGCGACGGCGAGGCCGACGAGGATCGCCCCGAGCCAACCGGCGCCGGTCTGGAAGGCCCAATTCCCGGCGCTGACGCCCGCGAAGAACGGCAGCGCGAAGACAGCCAGTGTGAATAGAAGCCAGCACAGGGCGCCGATCGCCACGATGCTGGAGAGGATGCCGATGAAAACCATGGTGGTGTTCTCCGTGAGATAAAGGTCTGACGGTCGCGCCTCCACCACCACCACGGCGCGTTACCAGTATAGCCGAAGAGAAGACGAGACGGGAGCGGAAATCCCATGGGACTTCCGCTTGCGGCCGCGACGCCTTGCCCGCGATTACGGGGCGAAGGGATCGACCTCGTGAACGATGGCGGCGAGTTCGCCGTCATATTCGGCTGCGGGCATGACGCCCATGGTGCCGTCGCCGGCCTGGAAGATGACGATCGAGACCATGAGGGTGGTGGCGAGGCTGAAGGCGAAGGCGTGAGCTTGATTGAGGGACATGTGACCGGCTCCTGTCTTGGAGGCGGGAGGCCATCTCCCGCGCGACAGGCGCCCGATGTGTCCGGCCGATGGCCGCAATCACCGCGCAGGCGAAGCCGGAGCGGCGGCACGCTTTGCGTAGTCCGACCCTTTATGGGTTGATGGCGTCAGGCCAGCGGCTGGACCAAGGATCAGCGCAATGGAAGCGGGAGATGGTTTTCCGCCATGACCGAAGCCATGATGGAAACGCCCGCTCAATGCTTTCGGGCCAAAGCATCGCCACCATGCTGCCGGTCGTGATGCTGCCGACATGGACAGGTATAGTCATCCTAAGTGCAACAGCCGAAGAGGACGCCCATGCCGAAGCTGCCTAAGAAAACCGACTTCCCGGTCAGCCAGGTGCGGCGCTATCTGGAGCCCGGCCCGATCGTGCTGGTGTCGTCGAAGTGGCAGGGCGCGACGAACATCATGACGCTCGGCTGGCACACGATCCTGGAGTTTTCGCCGTCTCTGGTCGGCCTGATGATCTCCGGCGGCAATCACAGTCACCGGATGATCCGCGAGAGCCGGGAGTGTGTGATCAATCTGCCGACGACGGCGCTGACCGATACCGTGGTCGGGATCGGCAATACGTCGGGAGCCGAAATCGACAAGTTCGCCAAGTTCGACCTCACGGCGGAAGACGCGAGCGAGATCAATGCGCCGCTCATCGGCGAATGCCATGCCAGCTTCGAATGCCGCCTTCATGACGATGCACTGGTCGACAAGTACAACTTCTTCATCTTCGAGGTGGTGAAGGCGCATGTCGCCACGTCGCCAAAACATCCCGAGACGTTGCACTATACCGGCGACGGCGTGTTCGTGGTGTCCGGCAAGGTCATCAGCCGCAGATCGCTGTTCCGACCTGAGATGCTGTGAAGGCAGCGCTTACGCGCCGCCTCCTTTCTGGCGGAAATCGTACAGTGGAATGCCAAGCTTCCTCGCCTTGTCGGCGAGATTGTCCTGGATGCCGGTGCCGGGGAAGACGATGACCCCGATCGGGAGCACGTCGAGCATCTGATCGTTGCGCTTGAACGGTGCGGCCTTGGCGTGTTTCGTCCAGTCGGGGGCGAAGCCGACCTGCGGCACCTTGCGGGTGTCGGCCCATTTTGCCGCGATCTTCTCGGCGCCCTTCGGCGATTTGCCGTGCAGCAACACCATGTCGGGGTGTTTGGCGTGGACCTGATCGAGCTTGGCCCAGATCAGGTGATGATCGTTGAAGTCGAGCCCGCCGGTGAAGGCGATCTTCGGACCTGCGGGCAGCAGCACCTGATTGTCGGCGCGTTTCTTGGCGGCGAGGAAGTCCCGGCTGTCGATCATCGCCGAGGTCAGGTTGCGATGGTTGACCATCGATCCGCTGCGCGGTCGCCAGTTCGATCCGGTATGGCGCTCATAGTGTTCGGCGGCCTGGTCGCGCATCAGCTCGAAGGCGTTGCGGCGCTCGATCAGGGTCTGCCCCTCGGCCGTCAGGCGTTCCAGCTCGACGGCCTTCACTTCGCTGCCGTCCTGTTCGCGCTGGCCGCGGCGCTGCGCCTGTTCATTGTCGTCCAGCTCGCGCTCGATCCGGACGGTGGCCCGGTGGAAGAGGTTGACGGTCGACCAGAGGAGATCGTCGAGGTCGGGCTCGAGGCGGGTGTCTTCCAGGGTGACGATCAGGGCGTCGAAGATGTCGGCGATGGCGCCGGCGACATGGTCGCCCTCCGGAAGCGGTCGGGGATCGGGTTCATCCGTGAAGGGACGGTAGCCATAAAGCTGAAGTTCGCTGAGGACATGGTCGGTGGGGGAAGAGGCGTGGTGCGGTTCGTAGTCGTCGTGCTTGCTCATGGGATGCTCCGTCGGTTCGACCGCGACCCTCGCGGCCTTCATGGCGACGAAAGCCGGCGGGCGGGCCGGACCTGCATCCGCAGCGGAGCGGAGGGCCGGAGCACAGCGGAGGAGGACGAAGGCGGGCTATTTTGCCTCGCGATGGAAAGCGGCCTGCGGCCGCGCCGGAAAATAGTCCGCCGCAGGCATTGCGGGTTCGGGCCGTTTGCTGGCCGATCGCCCTCTCGAAGGCCGGGGCGCGGTTCTCTCCGACCTGGGGATCATCCGAGCGATGCCGACGACGGTGCTCCCGCCGCCTGCATTCTCCTCGCGGCCTATGCCGCCAGCGCCATGAAGCGTGCGACGTCCTGTGGCGCGATCTGAACCCGTGCCGCTGCCCGGAGACTGTCCAGACCCGCCAAACGGAGATCCTCGTTGAAGTCGCCCAAGGTTGGAGACACCACGACCGCCTCGATCCCGGCCGCATTCGCCCGCTCGATCAACGTCGTCATCGCACCGTCGCCGGCCGGATCATTGTCGCGCGCGATGTAGAGCCGGCGCAGCGTGTCGGGGAACAGGATGGCCGAGAGATGCGCCGCCGAGAGCGCTGCCGCCATCGGCATGGTGGGCAGCGCCATTCTGAGCGACAGCATCGTCTCTATGCCTTCGCCCGCCGCCATTACTTCGCCCGCCACACCGAAGCGAACGGCGTGTCCCAGGAGGTCGCCCATCGCCCGTCTCGGTGTGTCGATCGGGGCTTTGTCCGAGCCGTCAGGGGCTAGCCAGGTGCGATGCGCGCCGGTCTGATGCCCGGCGAGATCGGTGACCGATGCGATCATCGCCGGCCAGGTCTCGGTCGGGGAATGCTCGTCAGGCCGGTAGTAGCAGCGAGGATGGAAGCGTAGGCTTCCGGTTCCGTGCAAATCCGTAATGCCGCGTGTGCGGAGATACGTCTTTACGAGCGTGCCTGAGATCGGCTGCGCCATGGCAAAGAGCCGCCGTGCCGCTTCCGGTGATCCGGATGGTGCCGGTGATTTGCGTTCGCCGTCATGCGGATGGTCCGGTTCGGGATGGGGCATCGACAGGAAGGTGCGCGCCTCATCGGCGACGTCCTTGAAGTCGATCAGGCCGCAGCTCTCGCGAATGACGTCGAGCAGATCGCCATGCTCGCCGGTGGCAGCGTCGGTCCATTTGCCGGCGGCGCCCTTGCCGGTTTCGCCGCCCTTTAGCCGCACGAACATCGAGCGGCCGGGCGTATTGCGGACATCGCCGACCAGCCAATAGCGGCCCTCGCGATGGCCGGAGGTCAGGTAATGCCGGCACACCGCCTCGGCCTGTCTGCCAAGACGGATCGCCAGCTCGGAAGCGTCGTGCCGTGCCATCACGCCGCCTCCCGCTCACTGACGCGCTCGACGGGATAGCGCTCCAGGACCTTGGCCAGGATTGCAGCGCCGGTCGTATCGGTCGGCACGAACATCCGCAGCTTCCACGAGATGATCTCGTGGAACAGGCCATAGGCCCGCAGGCGATCGCGCATGGCGTCGGTGAAGCCCGACAGCTCGATGCGGTTGGCGCCCATGACCCGGACGCGACGAAGCTGAAGACCCTCGGTGAGGTCGACGATGGTCTTCCCGTCCATCAGCGCCATGAAGGCGTCGTCGGGCGTCAGGGTTGACGTGCCGGTCGCGAGCGCGCCCGCCACCCATGCGGGGGAGACGCGGCGACCGACGATGCGCTCGCCGTCATCGGTCTGGAGTCGATAAACCCGCGTCGACTCGTTCGGCAGCCGCTTCCAGATCGGCAGCAAGAGCCCGCTGACGACATGGATGGTGCTATCGGCATATTCCGGCACCTCGGCGATCTCGGCATCCCAAGCCGCTTTGAAGGCGATCCGCTCCGCCTGCACCCAATGGGTCTCGTCCATCACCTTGATGGGAATGTTGTGCGCCTCCATCGGCCGGATCAGCCGCACGCGCCGTTCGATCTCGCCATCGTCCAGCATGATGCTGGTGGTTGGTATCTGCACGGCGGCGCGGCCCGAACGCTCGTTGACCAGCAGCTTCGCGCCCGGGTCATCGAGATGGTCGAGCGCCTCGGCCAGCGTCACGGGACGGTTTCGCTGGCGCTGGGTGATGGTCAGCAGCCGAGCCTCGGCCCCGGTGCCAGGATGAACGTGGATCGTTCGGCGGTCGGTGACGATGAAGCTCTCGGCCTGCAGCGTCTCCAGCCCGACGTCGTAGCTGCCCGAAGCGATTGCGCCTTCGATCTTGGCGTTCAGCAGCCGCTCGAACGCGGTGAACAGGACACCCTGAAGCTCGATGGTCAGCGCCAGCAACCTGTTGAGAAACGTCGTGATGGGCGGCAACTCATCCTTGATGCCGGTGGAATCCATCAGCGAGAGGCCCGTGGCATCCTCGAACATCTGGAGTGAGCACCCCTCGACCTTGCCGCGCACCAGCAGCAGGTAGAGCTGCCGCAGGGCATCGCGGGCATAGTAGCTTTCCAGATTGTCTTCGGATCGGAACAGGCCTTGGCCGCCCGTCTGGCGCTGGCCACGCGTGATTGCGCCCAGGGTGTCGAGCCGTCGGGCAATGGTGGACAGGAAGCGCTTTTCCGCCTTTACGTCCGTCGAGATCGGCCGGAACAGCGGCGGCTGCGCCTGGTTGGTCCGGTTGGTGCGGCCCAGGCCCTGAATGGCGGCGTCGGCCTTCCAGCCCGGCTCCAGCAGATAGTGGACGCGCAGCCGCTGGTTCCGCGACGACAGGTCGGCATGGTAGCTGCGCCCGGTGCCGCCGGCGTCGGAGAAGATCAGGATGTGCTTCTGATCGTCCATGAAGGTCTGCGTTTCGGCCAGATTGGCCGAGGCGGCGCGGTTCTCCACGGCGAGGCGGTCGATGCCGCCGGGGCTGGTCCTGCGGACAATGCGGCGCGAACGTCCCGTCACCTCCGCCACGACATCGGTGCCGAAGCGCTGGACGATCTGGTCGAGCGCGCCGGGGACCGGGGGTAGCGAAGCTAACCTCTCGATCAGGCGGTCGCGACGGGCGACGGCGTCACGGCTCTCGACCGGCTGGCCATCGCGAAACACTGGCCGCGACGACAGGTTGCCCTCGCTGTCGGTGAAGGGCTCATAGAGCTGTACCGGGAAGGAATGGGCGAGGTAATCCAGGACATACTCGCGCGGGGTGATGTCCACCCGGACGTCATTCCATTCC
The DNA here is from genome assembly GCA_046292405.1 of Allobosea sp. Taxonomy (GTDB): domain Bacteria; phylum Pseudomonadota; class Alphaproteobacteria; order Rhizobiales; family Beijerinckiaceae; genus Allobosea. Next base: position 26,400 of record JBKBRD010000001.1, read on the forward strand.
TCGGTGGGGATCTCCGCGAGACGGCGCTCCATCAGGGCTTCGCCGGTCGACACGATCTGGACGACAGCGGCATGGCCGTCGACCAGGTCCTGCTCGATCGAGCGGATCAGGGTGGGCGTCTTCATCGAGGTCAGCAGATGGCCGAAGAAGCGCTGCTTGGCGGATTCGAAGGCCGAGCGGGCGGCGGATTTGGCCTGGCGGTTCAACGTGCCGCCGTCGCCGGTGATATTGGCGGCCTGCATCGCCGCGTCGAGATTGTTATGGATGACGGCGAAGGCGCCGGCATAGGCGTCGTAGATGCCGGTCTGCTCGGGGGTGAGCTGGTGCTCGACCAGTTCGTATTCGACGCCGTCATAGGAGAGCGACCGGGCCGTGTAGAGACCGAGCGAGCGCAGGTCGCGGGCCAGCACCTCCATCGCCGCCACGCCGCCGTCCTCGATCGCCTCGACGAATTCGGCGCGGGTCGAAAACGGGAAGTCCTCGCCGCCCCAGAGACCGAGGCGCTGGGCGTAGGCGAGATTGTGGACGGTGGTCGCGCCGGTCGCCGAGACATAGACGACGCGCGCGTTCGGCAGGGCGTGCTGGAGCCGAAGGCCCGCACGGCCCTGCTGCGAGGCGGCGACGTCGCCGCGTTCGCCCTTGCCGCCTGCGGCATTCTGCATGGCGTGGCTCTCGTCGAAAATGATCACTCCATCGAAATCGGAGCCCAACCATTCGACGATCTGCTTGACGCGGGAAAGCTTGCTCCCACGGTCGTCGGACCGTAGCGTGGCATAGGTGGTGAATAGGACGGCTTCCGATAGGGTGATGTCCTTGCCCTGCGGGAAACGCGACAGCGGTGTGACCAGCAGCCGCTCCATGCCGAGGGCCGACCAGTCACGCTGGGCGTCCTCCAGCAGCTTGTCGGATTTGGAGATCCACACCGCCTTGCGGCGGCCCTGCATCCAGTTGTCGAGGATGATGCCGGCCGATTGGCGACCTTTGCCGGCGCCGGTGCCGTCGCCGAGCATGAAGCCCCGGCGGAAGCGCACGGCGTTCGGCGCATCGTCGGGCGCGGCCGAGACGACGTCGAAGGTTTCGTCGAGCGTCCACGAACCGGCGAGGAAGTCGGCATGTGCCTCGCCGGCGTAGATGACGGTTTCGAGCTGGGCGTCGGAGAGGAGGCCATCCGAGACGATGTTGGCGGGCAGTCGGGGCCGGTAACTCGGCCTGGGCGGCGCGACCGAGGCCATCGCCACGGATTGCACCAGCTTGGTCGGATGGGCCTGGGCACCGGGAATGCGGATCGCCTGCAATCCGTATTCTTCATAGATCGCGTCGGTGATCCGGCCGTTTTCGGCGGGAGTCCAGTCCACGGTCTCATAGGCGAGTTCGACGCCTTCGGGCTCGATGGACGCGGGCGTGGCGCGACGTGCAGCAGTGGTGCGCGCGAGGTATCCGCGAACGGTGCGGGGCGTCGCGGCGGACCCTGAGGTTTCCACTGGCGGGAGGGTCGAAGTCGCACGCGGTGGAACCTGCGTCTCGATCCAGTCGAGCAGCGTGGCGACGTCAGGCGCGATGCCGGGCGAAGCGGGAAACGCCGAACGATCGTCGGCCGGCAGCTTGTCGATGACCGTCAGCCGCGTGTCGATGGTCGTGCCGTGCTTGGCGTAGACCGAGCCGTCAATGGCCGCGGTGAAGACGACGCGGCCGCGCTCCTGAAGGCGGACGAAGGCCGCTGCCCAAGCCGGATGGTCGGAGCTGAAGTTGGCACCAGTGATCGCCACCAGCCGCCCGCCATCGGCGAGCCGGGCTAGTGCTGAAGCGACATGACGATAGGCGGCGTCGGCCACGCGGCCGGACACGTTTGCCATGGCGGAGAACGGCGGGTTCATCAGCACGACTGACGGGGTGGCGCCCGGCGCGAGATGATCGTCGATCTGGGCGGCGTCAAAGCGCGTGACGGCAACGGCCGGAAACAGCGCGGCGAGCAGGTCGGCGCGAGTCTCGGCCAGCTCGTTGAGGAGGAGCGTTCCGCCTGATATCTCGGCCAGGATGGCGAGCAGGCCGGTGCCAGCCGACGGCTCCAGGACAATGTCGCCAGCAGTTATGGAGGCGGCCGCCACGGCGGCGAGACCGAGCGGCACCGGCGTCGAGAACTGCTGAAGCGCCTGCGATTCTTCCGAACGCCGCGTATGCGTCGGCAGGAGCCCGGCGATCTTCCCAAGAGCGGAGAGACGTGCAGCCGGAGATGCGGCCTTGCGGAAAAGCGCCTTTCCGTATTTGCGCAGGAAGAGGACTGTCGCGACCTCGCAGGCCTCATAGGCGGCCTTCCAGTCCCAGGCGCCGCTGGTGTCGGATGCGCCGAAGGCTTCTTCCATCGCTGCACGGAGGATCGCGGCGTCGATGTGCTGGCCGCGTTCGAGATAATCGAGAAGCTGTTGCGCCACCGCGAGGATCGGGGACGCACGGGTGACGGGCGCGGCCGGAAGGGCCACGGGAGACAGAATGTTCATGGGAGGAACCTCGGGAGAGCGGAAGGGACAAGCCCGGCGGCGCTCTCTCTCGACCGCCCGGACTCGACCCGTCCCGGCCGTCCTCTTCCTCTGATCCGCCGACATAAAAAAAGCGCCCGACCGTGAGGCCGGGCGCTGAGGGAGACAGCCGATTTCAGTCGATCGCCTGGAAGATTTCGGCGGATTCCGCGTGGTCTGCGGCGTAGTCGTAGAGGCGGCCATATCCTTCCGACATCGCGTCGACCGGGTACTTGAAGGAGAGATGGGAGAAGGCGAACAGCGTAGCGATGATGCCGGCGGCGTCGGCCGAGACCTCGCCCTCATAGCCGTTGGTGTCGCAGACGATCTGGAAGCGGGGCTTCGAGGTCGGCGCGAGGTAGAGCGGCCTGCCGTCGCGCTCATAGAAGTCCCAGAGACCGCCACGATAATCGAGCGGGCTCAGGCGCTCCATCAGGTGATAGACGGTCATCTCCGCCGCAAGGACATGCTGGCGGCCGAAGAGCAGCGGCAGGAAGTCCATCCGGCGAGCCTCCGGTACGAGGGCCACAGCGCGCGCCGTGAAATCGTCAGTGCTGGTGTTAGTGTCGGGCATGGGAGATCTCCGGAGAGCGGATCGGGACGAACCGGCGGCGCTCTCTCTCGACCGGACCGGCTCGAATCCCTCCCGGCCGTCCTGTCGCTCTGGCGCGTGGCGTGACCGTCTGATCGCGCGGCCTTCCGAGGTGGGCTGCGCGGCGCTACACTCCGTCATCCAGCACATGGCGGACGGCGACCTCGGCGAGCGGGGACGTTTGTCCGCCCGACCGAGCGAGGTTCCGGAGGGAGACGGCGATGAAGGGAAGTGTGATCGGCATGGTGGCCGCAGGATGCCTCGTAGTGGGCTTCGGGGCGGGCTTCGTGCTCCGCCCGGTGATCGCGCCCGGCGGCGCATCGGCGGCCGCAGTTGCGGGCGTCGCGCAGCCAACAGAAGAAGAGGCCATCGCAGCCGTCCGCCGCCATCGTCTCTTCACGGGGACGTCGCTCGCCAATGCGACGCTCAAGCTCGGTGATTGTTCGCCGGGTGGTGTCGGGCCTGGCGTGACGTGCATGACGCAGCTCACGATGGACACGACTAGGGCGAACGCCACGCCCCAGAACCGGCCGGTCGGCTTCGCGCGTGTCAATGGTCAGTGGGAAGTGGCCGTCTGGTAGAATTCAGGCAGCTATTTCGCCGCTCGTATTGGGCGGAAGGTAGGCGTCGTAGGGATTGCCGTCTGCCAGATGGCCGAACGGCGTGAATACATGTTCGCCACCGTCGCGACCCACCGCGCAGATGACGTAGCGCGGCTCGCCGGTCGCAGCGTCGGTGCATTCCATCAGCGCCAGATCTCCGCTTTCGGCCGCGCGCAGCAGGGTTTGGAAATTGACGCGAGCATGATCGGGGATCATCGCGCACCTCCTTCGGCGAGCCAGCGGCCCGTGCTCATCCATTCGATCGTGTGGCCCGTGCCGAGATCGAGCAGATGGGCGCCGCCGGAGAAGCCGTCGACGACAGGGTCCGACGCGATGCCCGCCCACTGAAACCCCCAGGTGCCGGTGAGCCCGAACGTCTCCGCGCAGCGGGTGACGAAGGTGATCAGTAATTGCGGATCGGCGGTGCCGGGGTCGCGAAGCCAGAGCCGCGTCGCGCCGTGCTCGGGCGTCAGCGAGAGCAGGAACGGCTCAGCGGGCGGGTCCTCGCGAGCGTTCGCGGCCATCAGCGCGGTATAGATATCAAACGCCCGCGCGACGTTGATGACCGAGCCAACGTCGAGCAGGCAGGAGAAGCGAGTGAGATAGGCGGGCATATCGGGCTCCTGAAACGAAAAGAGCCCGGCGCTGGGCCGGGCTCGGATGGGTCGGGATCGTGGTTGGGAGGGGCTAGTAGCCGAATTGCCAGGATGGCCAGTCTTGGCCGTCGTCGGCGGCCGCAACGGCTTGAGCCAGGTACTCGGGATCGCCCTCGACCACGTCAGGGTCGCGGACAGGCGTCTCGTCGATGACGGTCACGCGGACAACGAGGTCGTCCTCGACCTCGACATGGACCGGCACGAGGTACTGGAAGACGACGCGCCGGACGGGCGCGGGGCTGGAATGCACCATGCGAAGAACTCCTTCGATTTGGGGGAAGGTGCGGAGCGGCCGAAGCCGCCCCGCGAGTCGCTCATTCGGCAGCAACGAGGTGACGCTCGTCGTCTTCGCCGTCGGCCAGCGGTTCCGATTCCTCGTCGGTGCTCAGGAAGTCGGGCAGTTCCGCCCCATCGTCTTCTCCGTCGCTCTCAGCGCCCGTTGCGGGATCGTCTGCAAGATCAGCGAGCCGAAGCGGTTCGGGCAGCCAGCCGGTGTCGGTCAACAGCCGCTCGGCCTCCTTGGCCATGTCGCCCTTCTTCAGATGGTCGATGAGCTGCGCCGACGCGTCGCCCTTGGCCTCACGCACCGCTTCGAGGATGCGCGGCTTGGTCACCCGGCTGAGATAATTATCGACGGTCGGGCGCCATCCCGCTTCCGCCATGTCGAGACCGACAGCGCGCGCGATCCGATCGGCCTGCTTCAGCCGGCGCTCCAGCCCATGCTGCGAGATGCCGGAGCCGCCGTAGCGGTCGACCTTTTCGGAAAGGGCGTTGACGCCGTAAGAGACGCAATGCGCCAGCAGGGCCGTCCGGCTGGCATCGTCGAGATCGACCAGCCAGTTCCACAAGGCATCCTCGTCCTGCGGAATGTCGGCCTCCCAGCCTTCTTGCCGTTCTGCAACCGATTTGGCGGACGTGCTGTCCTTCAGGTCGGCGGCCTGGACGGAGAAGAAGACGTGACGGACGGACACCTCCAGGCACCCTCCGGAAGACGAGGTGCGGTGGAAGGTGTCGAGCACCAGCTTGTGCAGCAGCGCCGTGATGGCGACGTGCGGGTTGCCGGCCAGCGCATCCCGCAGCGCGAGGGTGCGGTGGGCCGTCAGCTCGCTGACCAGGCGTTCGGGCAACGGCTTGACGACATCGTCCTCGTCATCCTCCGGTTCGGGCTTGCCGCCGATGGTGATGACCGCTCGCATAGGTTCCGAGGTCGTCGTCGTTCCTTCGGCTTCGCCGTCGCCATCGGTCCGGGGCTCGATCGGCGCCTCGTCTTCGGGACGGACATAGCCGCGCTCGACGGTCAGCCGGCCCGAGCTGTCGATGCTGACAAAGGCGCCAGCGCGCACGATCTCGGCCCGATCGTAGAGGGTAGGCCGGTTCTGGAAGGCGGCGATCGCCGTCTCGATCTCCTCGAGCCGTAGATCGACTGCCTCCGGCAGGTCCTCGCCATCTTCATGCTCGGCGTAGAGCCGGTCCAGCTCCTCGGTCAGGGCCTCGTAGGCGGCCTGTTCGTCGGCGGAGAGTTCGGGGCGTTCGCCCGAGATCCTGCGCAGACCAGTGGTGTGGCCATAGGGGAAGTCCAGCGCGGCATCGATCCAGCGCCAGCCCTCGGCCGCGATTTCCTCGGCGGCGGCGCCGAGCTTCGCGGTGGCGAGGGTGTCGAGAAGAGCCGGGTCCTGCAGCCATCCGCCGTCGTCGGCCTGGAACAGGTCGCGCAGCGTTGCGCCGCCGGCCGCCTCATACGCCTCGACCCCGACGAACTGCGCACGGCGATCGGAAGCGCGCACCGCACCCTCGGTCAACATGCGGCGGATTTCGTAGGGCTGGCGGCTGTAGGATCGCTGGATCGTCTCCCACACCTCCATCTGCCGCGCATGGTCGTGCGACACGGTGAAGGCCATGAGTTGGTCGAGCGCTATGCCGTCCTCGGCATAGACGTCGAGCAGCGCCGGGGCAACCGAAGCGAGGCGCAGCCGCTGACGGACCACGGCCGGGGTGACGTAGAAGCGGGCGGCGATATCCTCCTCGCCCATGCCGCGTTCGATCAGGGCCTGGAAGGCTTTGAACTGATCGAGGGGATGCAGCGCCTCGCGGTGGACGTTCTCGGCGAGGCTGTCTTCCTCGGCGGGGATCGCGGAGCCAGCGTCGCGGACGTTGCAGGGGACCGGCGCGGTCTTGGCCAGTCGCTTGGCCTTGACCAGTAGTTCGAGCGCCCGGAACCGGCGACCGCCGGCCGGGACCTCGAAGATGCCGGTTTCCACACCCTCGCCATCGAGCACAGGGCGGACGTTGAGGTTCTGAAGAAGGCCGCGGTGGCCGATATCCTCGGCCAGTTCGGGGATCGAGACGCCGGCCTTGGTCTTGCGGACGTTGGCCTGGCTCAGGATGAGCTTGTTGAAGGGGATGTCGCGACGCTCGCCAAGGGACGCGATCTTCTGAACGGCGGTTGCCATGTCGGGATACTCCACGACGGGCGGCCGAGAGACTCTCTCTCAACCTCCAACCCGTCACGAAGCGAAGCGCCGCCCTCTTCCTCTAAAAGGGGGCAGCGCCACGGAACGGGATTTGGGACACGCGGAAGCGCAAAGCCGGAGACACGGGAATCCGCATCTTCGGCTTTGCGGATGTCAGGCGGCTCGATCGAGCAGCTTCTTGGCCTTGGCCTCCATGTCGAGGCGGGCGTCCTGATGCGGCTTGTCGCGCGCGACGGCGGTGATGCCCTGCACGAAATCGAAGATGCTTTCGGGCGGACGGCCTTCCTCTGCCAGGACCGTGTCGATAATCTTGCCGGTCTCGGCCTTGGAGAAACCGCGTCGGCGCAAGAAGTCGGTGCGGTCTTCTTCGGTGCGCGCCACGATCCGCTCGCGCGCCGCCTTGATACCGTTGACGAAAGGCAAGGGTGAGGAATTGGCGAAGTTCGCCAGCGCTGGCGCCGCCTCATGGGCGAAACGGTTGGCGGCATATTTGCTGTGGCGGATGGTGATCTCCTCGAAATCCTCCACGCCCCAGAGGTTTCGATTCTGGCAGACCGCGCGAAGATAGAAGCTCGCCATGCCCAGCGTCTTGGCGCCAACCTCGGAATTCCAGCAGTAGAAGCCCCGGAAATAGAGATCGGGCGATCCGTCCGGCAGTCGGCCGGCCTCGATCGGATTCAGGTCGTCGACCAGGAACAGGAAGACGTCGCGATCGGAGGCGTAGAGCGTCGTGGTATCCTTGGTGATGTCGACCCGCGGATTGTAGATGCCGGTCGACCAATCGAGCACGCCCGGAACCTTCCAGCGGGTGTCGCCCGTGCCGTTGCCGGCGATGCGTTGCACCGCCTCGACCAGTTCGTGGTCGAAGATGCGGCCGTAATCCGGGCCGGTGACGGCGCGAAGCTCCACCCGGCCGTTATCGGTTTCGAGCGTCTTGATCTGCTCCGCACGATTGGACGTCAGACCATATTGCAGGTTGATCGCGGCGAGCGGTGCGGGAAGCTGGCGCAGATAGGCTGCCGGCGCGCCGACCAGGCTGGCCAGTTGGCCGAAGCTCCAATGGGTCGGGGCGATGGGCGTGTCCGTGCCTGGCAGGATCAACGCCAGTCGTTCCGGGTCGCTGCGGTTCGCCTCGACATGGATAAGCGCGCTCTCCACCACGCGGGTCCGGCTGCGTTCGGCGCGGTCGCGAACGGAATCTGCCAGTTCGGACAGCGACAGATAGCGCTCGTCCGCGGGCCGGGAAAACCATTCCGACGAGACGCGGCCGATCCGCTCGCCGCGGCCGACATCCACTTTGTAGCCGCCGCTGGTGTCGCGGCGCGCGTCGAGAACTGAAACCTGGGTCATGGGACCAATCTCCTGACGGGCGCCGGAGACCTCTTCTCCAGCCCTCAACCCGTCACGGCAAAGCCGGTCCGTCCTCTTCCTCTCAAACGGGCGTTGCGGGGCCTCCCGCAGAAGGGGTCGACCGAGACGCAAGGCTCGGACGCAGGGGAAGGCTTTCCCCTCCTGGTGATCCCAAGGTTTCAGATGCTCTGCGTGAAGAAAGAGTGCGGACGAACGGGGGCTCAATCTGCTATCAGTGGCCGAGCCATTCCGCGATGAAGGACGATTACTCTCGGCCCATCAGCTACACTAACGGCCGGGGAGGATTGTCATGGATTTCGAGGATCTCGTTACGGCGCTGTCGCCGCCGCCAAACCGGATCGGAAAATCCGATGGCGAGCACGAACACCATCTCTACGAAGGCGCGGTCATGGTCGCTTATGCCATGCACCTGTTGCGGACGCAGGATACCCGACACGTCCGTGTTCACCCCGATGGAGAGCACGGCAAACAGTTCGACTTCGCGGCTTGGCTGCTTCGACGCGACTTCATCAAGATCTCCAGCGTCGGCACCACCAGCTATGGCGGCACGTACCGGAACGCTGCGGGCCAGGAGATCACCATCAATCCAAAGTCGGGGCTGGGTGATGTGGTCGCAGAGGTCGGCAACCACGTCATCTCCGCCGAATGCAAAGGCGGGATCATCAACACGAGGCATTCGGGCCAGGTGTCTCGGCTCTACAAGGGTTTGTGCGAGACGGTCGGCATGTTGATGGCGACACCGTCGCAAGGACGGCAAGTGGCCGTTGTCCCTTTCACGGAAGGCACCTTGCGTCTGGCCGAACGATTGGCGCCGCGTTGCGCCTTGGCCGGCATCGAGATCGCCTTGGTAGGGAGCCGCGGCGAAGTCAGTGATGTGCGTCCTCTGCCGGCTGCCGGTTGAGATTGTAGGGCAAAGTCGCCGATCGACGCGACAGAACGAACTGAGGGCAACAGGGGCGAAAATTGCAAATCAAGGATCAGTTGCCGCGCATCTTCCAGGCCAACCTTGCGCGACTGTTTGAGCGGGTGATCCAGCCCGCAATGGAGGCGCTGCCGGTCCATTCGTCGCTCGAAGGCGGCGAGGCGACGACGATGGATCAATTTCTCGATCGCGCTGCGGCCCAGGTCGACAACTACACCGCCAATGAGGCCGCGAAGGCGTTCACGCTGACCCTCGCAGCAATCTTCGAACGTCAATTGAGTATTTGGGCGCGAGCTGTCCATCTCGATGACGCGACGGACATGCCCAAGTCGCGCGGTTTCCAAGATTTCCTGGCGCTCTGCGCCGAGCGCGCAGGGATAGACGTCGGGCAGGGCGAGTTGGGAGCTGATCTGACCGAGATGTTCATGGTCGCCAACGTCGTTCGTCATGGCGAAGGTTCGTCGTGCGAAAAGCTGAAGACGATCGCGCCGGCGCTATGGGACGATGCCGCTAACGACTATTACGATCTCTTGGCGGGGCCGCCGATTCCGAGCGAACACCTCAGAATCCGGACTGGCGATCTCGTGCGCTACATCCGGGCAACAACGCGTTTCTGGGGCTTGGCCGATCCTTTGCCGATGGCGGTGATCGATCCGCCATATCGGGTCGCGCCAAAGGGCGGGGAAATCACATGACGGAGGCCGACGAATTTGACGATGAGCGGGACGATCAGCCCCGCTATCGCGATCTGGCTGAGATCGGCACGGGTGACCTCTACGAAGCGCTGACGAGCTTGGCCGGCTTTGCCGAGAACCCTTACCTAGCCATGCAGGCGAGCCAACTTTGCCTCGTCGATAATACGCTAAACGCGCTGGAGCAGGAGGTCATGCGCCATCAGTTCGATGACGAGCCTCCGCGTGCGAAGATCGCGTTGCTGGGCGCGCTCTCGCCCATGTGGATCTACGCTGCCTACGAGCTGCTGCGGACATGGCGTCAGCGCTGCGAAGACGTCATCAAGCTCGCCGAGAATTCGGGAATCGATCTCAAGGCCGCCCATCTCGAACGAGACCTGGGATATCGCCACTACGATCGCGAGCTGCGCGCGCAGCAATTGCGTGACGCCCAGGAGCGGCCCGAACTTGTTGAGCAGATGCGCCGCGACTTGCGGCGGACGGAAATGGGCTTCACCACGCTCGAATTTATCCGGGTCGCGCTCGCCAAGCACGAGGTGAGCAAGAAGGGAAACAAGAAGCCCATCGCGTTCGCGCCGGGTCTTGCCCGTCCCAACCGCTGGTGCGGCTCGATGGAGTATGAGCTGAGCAATGGTGGCGCGATCATCAGCTACGTTACGCGTCGCGACATTGCCGAGACTATTCGGTTCATCCCCGAGGCGGAAATTCCGAGTGACGACGATCTGGCGGGCTTCCGAGCTTATATGAACCCGCCTGATGTCGAACCGCCGGCGGCGGTGATAGGATAATGAGCGATCAGCCACCACCAGAGCGACCAAAGATCAAAGCCTTCGACCTGCTCGCGTCGGTGGCTGGTTTTGCTCGCGAACACGCTATCGCGCTGAACGATCCGTTGTTGGTGGAGCGCTTCATCGCCGACGCAACGCCAAAATTGAAGGAGGCGTTGGCCGACCCGACGCTGATCCATGGCTCGCGAACCGAGCGCCTGTTTGAGGCGACGGTTCTCAGCCTGGGCCACTTTCGATTGCTGAAGACCGAGGATATTGGTCGCGTCCATGCCGCCGACACCTGCCGCGCGCCGGATTTCCGGGTGGTGCTCGACGACGGCGAACAGTGGCTGGTCGAGGTCAAGAACGTCCGAAGCAAGGAGCCCTTCAAGCAGAAAATGCAGATGTCCGCAGCGTATCTAGCCTCGCTCCAGACATATGCGGACATGGTTGGCACGCCGTTGAAGCTGGCCATATTCTGGTCGCTCTGGAACATCTGGACAGTCATTTCGCCGGATCGCTTCCGCCGTCCGAACGGTGGCCTCCGCGTCACGATGAAAGATGCGGTTCTCGCCAACGAGTCGGGAAGGCTCGGGGAGGTGATCATCATGACCAAGGCACCGCTGCGTCTTGTGCTCGGAGCGGCGGCCGACATGCCGCATTCGTTGAGCGAAGATGGGCTGGCCAACTTCATCATCGGGTCGGCGAAACTCTATAGCGGCGACGTCGAGCTGACCGATCCCAGAGACCGCAAGCTCGCGGAAGTGCTCCTATTCTACGGTGAGTGGTCCACCGAGGGCCCGCTTGCGATCACCGACGGTGGCGAGTTCGCGGGTGTCCAGTTTGTCGCGACGCCGGAAGAGCCCTCCGATCAAGGCTGGGACGGCATCGGTTGGGCCAGCCGCATCTTCAGCCGGTACTATGCCGCGCAGACAATCGATGGTGACCAAGTTATTCAGCTCCATGGCGAGGCCGCGCCGGAATGGTTCGCGCCGCTTTCGGATTGGGATTTCAAGAACAGCAAGCTGCCGCTCTTGTTGGGACGGGTTCAGGCGTCGGCTCCTGTCGATGGCGGTTTGGCGGAGCCGGTTGATTGATCAAGGCACTGGTTGGGTGGTTGCGAGCGCTTTTCGGGCGACGTGAGCAGCAGAGTGGGGGAGAGGTTGTCTTGAGGCGGATACCGCACCTGATCGATTTCGAGACGCCATCTGACGAAGCGATCTGCCTCCACGAGGCTGGTCATGCCTGCGCTGCCCTGGTGGTTGGCCTTATTCCCGAATTCATCGAGTTCGTTGACGATGATGGTTCGCAGGGACGCGCGCGCAATCGCATGCCCGTGGGCGATCCCCAGCAGCGACGCTTGGTGGCCTGTGCCGCCTATGCTGTCGAGTACAATCTATTCATGGCACGGCGTCTGACGAACGCCGCGGGCGTTGTGATTGATGAGAGGACCTTCATCCATCTGGCCATCGGCAATAACGCCGCGCTCGATAAGATCAAATTCTTTGGCGAGGATCGCGAGGGGGCCGACAAGACCTGGCCGGCGGATGACGATCGGGCCTTCATGACGGCTGGCCAGCAGCTCGCCGGAAGTCTCCCGATGGGTCTTGTGATCGATCTGGCGGAATCGATGCTGAATGAGCGTCGCGTGGAACGCGCGAGACTCCTGGAGATCGCGGCGCCGTTCCTGAAATAGCCGAGCGTGCGGCTAGCATCCCAGTAGTCGCGGGCAGTCCTCCGTTTTCGAGCAGCCTTAAGCCGCCTCCTTGAAAAGTGTCAGAAAACCGTATATGTTTCTGACAGGAGAACGGCTATGCAACGCTTGACCGAAGAGATTCTAGCGCACGCGAAAGGGCTGCCTGAGGGTACGCCGGTCGCGGCTAAAAGCTTGCTCCACCTCGGCAGCCGCGCCGCGGTGGACCAGACTTTGTCGCGCCTCACCGAGAGAGGCCAACTGATCCGGGCCGGACGCGGCGTCTATCTCCTCCCGATTACGAGCCGGTTCGGCACGCGATCTCCCTCCGTGGAACAGGCCGTCGAGGCTCTGGCCAACCAGCGGGGAGAGACGATCGTCCCGAGCGGCGCCGCTGCGGCCAACACGTTGGGCCTCACGACCCAGGTGCCGATCCGGTCGGTCTATCTGACTTCCGGGCGCACCCGGAAGATGAACCTCGGCAAGCAGGTCGTCGAGCTTCGCCACGCGCCGCGTTGGCAACTCGCCATGGCGCATCGACCCGCTGGCGAGGCGGTACGGGCGCTGGCGTGGCTTGGACCGGAGAAGGCGGAGGCCGCGCTCCAGACCTTGAAGCGGAAACTCCCCCCAGGCGCTTTCAGCGAACTGGTCGCGGTCGCGCCGCAGCTTCCGACCTGGCTCGCCCGCAGCGTAGGAAAAGCCGCGCATGGCTGATCCTTTTCTCCACCTTCCGGTCAACGATCGCCGCGACGCGCTCGGCGTCGCGGGCGGCCGGTGGGGTGGGCCGGCGCCCCCCCGGGGCAATGGCGTGTTGGGGGTTTGGGCGCTCGCCACCCTTTACGGCTCGGCGCTCGGCGAACATCTCGTGTTCAAGGGCGGCACGTCGCTGTCCAAGGCCTATCAGGTCATCCGGCGCTTCTCGGAGGACGTCGATCTGACCTACGACATCCGAGCGATTGCCCCAGATCTGGTCGGCGAGAATGGCGAAGCGCTGCCGAAAACCCGCAGCGAGGAAAAGCGCTGGTCCAGTGAGGTGCGCAAGCGCCTGCCCGAGTGGGTCGAAGGAAGTGTTCAGCCGATCATAGCGGCGGCGCTCGCGGCTGAAGGTTTGACGGCCGCGATCCGCGTCGAAGGCGAGAAGCTGTTCATCGATTATGAGGCCGTGACGGCCGGCTCAGGCTATGTGGCGCCGAGCGTGATGCTCGAATTCGGCGCACGATCGACGGGCGAGCCCGCTAGCCCGCGCGACATCGCCTGCGATGCGTCTGGCCTGATCGAGGGCGTGACCTTTCCCACGGCGCGTCCCCGCGTCATGCACGCGGAGCGAACCTTCTGGGAGAAGGCGACCGCCATCCATGTCTTCTGCCTGCAGGAGCGGCTGCGCGGGGATCGCTATGCTCGTCACTGGCATGATGTTGCACGGCTGGACGAAGCCGGTTTCGCGGCGTCCGCCTTCTCCGATCGCGAGCTGGCGAACGCAGTAGCGCGCCACAAGGCGATGTTCTTCGCCGAGAAAGCGTCCGATCGCACGCCCATTAATTACGCGGCGGCTGTCAACGGCGGTCTGCGGCTCGTGCCCGCCGGCGTCGGTCTGAAGGCGCTGGAAGAGGACTACGCCAGTATGGTCGACGATGGGCTTCTCCTGGAAGACGCCGAGCCTTTCGACACGCTGATGGCGCGGTGCGCCGACATCACCACGCGTGCGAACAATGCGGCTGCATGAACCGCCCCGGGTTTACCGGAGGGTATTTTGTTCAATGACTATGCGACCATATCGAGTGTGTTCAAGTTTGCATAGAACGCCTCCTCTGCTTCTGCTGGCGGGATATATCCGATGGGGCCGAGGAGACGGCGGTTGTTATA
>JBKBRD010000002.1:0-35297 GCA_046292405.1 Allobosea sp.
CAGGTCGTGCCGCTCGAGATAACCGTTCGCCAGCAACGCGGCGAAATCGGGCTCCTGCGCGAAGGTGACATGGACCGAGGATGCGCCCGCCTGTCCGCACAGCGCAGCCAGGCCGGCGATCAGCGTCTCCCGCGCGGCCTCGGCCTGCGGCCCGTCCGCCACCAGCAGGCGCGGACCGGTGGCGGGTGTGAAGGGCGCCGCCACCTGGATTTTAGGATAATAGCGCCCGCTGGCCCGCTCATAAGCGTCGGCCCAGGCGTGGTCGAAGACATATTCGCCCTGGCTATGACTCTTCAGGAAGCTCGGGGCGCAGGCCAGGAGCGCGCCCGTGCCATTCTCGACGAGAAGATAGGCAGGGGACCAGCCCGTGCGACCGCCGATGCAGCCGCTGGCCTCCAGCGCGCTGAGGAAGGCATGGCTGACGAAAGGGTTGTCGCGGTCCTGAGCGAGGGGGGCCTCGTCAGTCAGGGCCGGCATGAGCGCATGCGGATTGGCGCAGGCGTCCCAAGCCTGGGGCGGGATGGTTTTCAGGCTGGTCGCGACGCGAACCGTCAGTTCGCCGCCTGCCGCCTCGCTCAAGGGGTGAAGCCCTCGAACACCATCTGGTCGGCGTGGCGAGCGGCTGTCTCGCGGTCTGCGTCGGTGCGAACGGTCCATGTCATCAGCGGCATCCCCAAGGCCTTTCGGCAGAGATAGGGCGCAGCGCATGGCAAGTCAGCGACCTTCCACGAGATGAAATGCGGCTGGCTGCGTTCGAAATGCAGGAGGTTGGCCAGCGCGTGTTTCCGTTGCGCGTCGAGATGCGCGTAATCCCCATAGGAATAGTCGTTCATCGCGACGATCCCGCGCGGGAGTTCTGGCGCCAGGTCGCGGATGGCGGCGACGATATCCGGGTCGAACGACTTGATGGCGATGGGTTGCTGGCCGCGCCTCGCGATGATCTCGACGGTGCGGCGCGCCAGGGCCAAGGCGCCGTCGAAGCGGCTCTTGATCTCGACGATGACCGGCGTGCGCCCGCCGATGGCGTCGAGAAAACCGTCCAGCGTCGGGATGCGGTCGGCGCTGCCCTTCAGCGCGATGGCGGCGAGCGCCTGCGCCGGGCGGGAAGCGACGGAGCCGCTTTCGCCCGTCAGCCGGTCGAGCACGAAATCATGGAAGACCATGGCTTCGCCATCGGCGCTGAGCTGGACGTCGCATTCGATGCCGAAACCGCCTGCGATCGCCGCCTGCGCGGCGGATAGGCTGTTCTCCGGCAGGCCGCGCCCGACATCGTGGAGGCCGCGATGGGCGATCGGCCGGCCGACGAGCCAGCCGAGCTCGGGTTGCAGGCCCTGCCGCATCAGAGGATCTCGAACATCGCTTCGACCTCGACCGCGGCATCGGCCGGCAGCTCGGCGACGCCGATGGTCGAGCGGGCATGGCGGCCCTTGTCTCCGAGCACCTCGACCATCAGGTCGGAGGCGCCGTTCATGATCGCGGGCAGCGCGGAGAAGTGCGGCGCGCAATTGATGAAGCCGCCGAGGCGCACGCATCGGCTGATGCGGCCGAGATCGCCCCCCAGCGCCGCCTTGGCCTGCGCCAGCACGTTGATGGCGCAGAGCCGCGCCGCCTCCAGCCCCGCCTCGTTGAAGATCTCGACGCCGAGCTTGCCCTTGTGATGGTCGGAGAGCTTGCCGTCGAGCCCGAAGCAGAGCTGGCCCGAGATCACCAGCAGATTGCCGGTGACGACATAGGGCACGTAGTTGGCGACCGGCGCGGCCGGCGAGGGCAGGGTGATGCCGAGTGCGGCAAGCTTGGCGTCGATCGCGTTCATGGTGGCCGGCTCCGGGTCTGATGGCGGCTAGTCATGGCCGATGGCCGCATTGCCTGCAAGACGTAGCGAAAGCAGGCTCGCCCTGCGCCCGCCGCCATGTTTGCGCCATTGCGGCGTTGCACCTAGGCTGCCCGAACACAAGCAAGGCGGCGGATCTCATGGACTTCAAGCGCATCGGATTGGCGGGTTTGCTCGGTTTTGGCGCGGTCGCGGCTTGCGTGCCGGCCTTCGCGCAACCGCAGGCCGCCGGCCGCGTCGTGTTAACGCCGCATCGCGCCGTCTATGATCTGGTGCTGGACCCTTCCGAGCCCTCGAAGAACATCGACTCGGCGAAAGGTCGCATCGCCTTCGATTTCACCGGCGATGCTTGCGAGGGCTATGCGCTGTCCTTCCGCCAGGTGACGCAGCTCGACAGCAGCGAAATCGGCTCCCGCACCATCGACGCCCGCACCACCAGTTTCGAAGCCGGCGACGGCTCGTCCTATCGGTTCAAGACCGAGAGCACGAGCGGGGCCGGCGCGCCCGAGATCATCGACGGCACGGCGCAGAAGCAGGGCGCGGGCTATGAGGTGAGCTTGCGCGCGCCGACGAAGGACCTGCATCGCGAGGCCGTCGACGCGCTCTTTCCCAATGCGCAGATGAAGGCTGTGATCGAAGCGGCCCGGGCCGGCCGCAACACGCTCAACGTCCGGCTCTATGACGGCGCCAACAACGGCAAGGAGGTCTACGAGACGCTGTCGGTGATCGGCAAGCGGATCGAGGGCAAGCCGACGGAGACGGCGCTGCAGCGCCCGGAGTTCGAGAAGCTGGCGCGCTGGCCGGTGAAGATCTCGTATTTCAAGGTCGGCTCCGGCGAAAGCACGCCGGCCTATACGATCGCGTTCGAACTCTATGAGAATGGGATCACCGGCGCGGTGCGCCTGAATTACGGCAGCTTCGCGCTGCGCGGCACGCTCACGCGTCTGGATCTTCTGCCACAGACGGATTGCGCGAGGTAGCCGGGCGCTGCGGCGCGCGCAGGCTCAGCCCCTTGCCGATGGCGGCGTCGCCGAAACGGGCGCGCAACGTGTCGAGCGCGCCTTCCATCGCCTTCAGCCGCGGCGTCGCGAGATCGGCGAGATCGCCGTGGTCCGCATCCTCCGGCGGGCCGAGATCGCTGGCGCCGATGCCGATCAGCCGGTAGCGCTGGCCGGTGCATTCGCGCCTGAGCAGGTCGCGCCCGGCGGCGAAGAGGCGCGCGGCGAGCTGCGTCGGCTCGGGCAAGCGTGTGGCGCGCGTCACCGAATGAAAATCGGCGCTCTTCAGCTTCAGGGTGATGGTCCGCCCCGCAAGCGCCTGCGCCTTCAGCCTTTTCGATGTCTTCTCGCAGAGTCGCCAGAGCACGGGTTCGAGCTCGTCGAAGCGCGAGAGGTCGATATCGAGCGTGGTTTCGCTGGAGACGCTCTTGGTCTCCCGCTCCGGGGTGACGCGGCGCTCGTCGACGCCATTGGCGAGTTTCTGCAGCCGCGGCCCGTCCTTGCCGGCGAGCCGGAACAGCCGCTCGACCGGCGCGTCGCGAAGATCGCCAATCAGCCGGAAGCCGGCCTCGGCGAGCTTTGCGGCGCTGGCCTGGCCGATGCCGGGAATGAGTCCGACCGGCTTGCCGGCGAGAAAGGCCACGGCTTCCGCCCGGCCGATGAAGGAGAAGCCGCGCGGCTTGTCCATGTCGGAGGCGACCTTCGCCAGGAATTTCGCGTAGGACAGGCCGACGGAGACGCTGATCCCGACCTCGCTCTCGACCCGTTTGGCGAAGCGCGCCAGCGTCAGCGCCGGGCTGGCGTGGTGCAGGCGCTGCGTGCCCGAGAGGTCGAGAAACGCCTCGTCGATCGAGATCGGCTCGACCAGCGGGGTCAGCTCCTGCATCATTTGTCGGACCTGGCGGCCGACGGCGGCATACTTGCCGATGTCGGGCTTGACCACCACCGCCTCCGGGCAGGCTTTCAACGCCTTGAACATCGGCATGGCCGAGCGCACCCCGTAGGTTCTGGCGATGTAGCAGGCGGTGGAGACCACGCCGCGCCGGCCGCCGCCGATGATCAGCGGCTTGTCGCGCAGCGAAGGGTCGTCGCGCTTCTCGATCGCGGCGAAGAAGGCGTCGCAATCGATATGGGCGAGCGTCAGGCTGTCGCGTTCCGGGTGGCGCAGCAGGCGCGGCGAGCCGCAGGACGGGCAACGCCGCGCCTGCGGCCCGGCCTCCTCGTGGTCGGTCAGGCAGTCGCGGCAGAAGACGCGGCCCGGCGCGCCCGGGGTCATGCGCTCTCGCCCGCCGGCGGCCCGGAGAGAAGCAACCGCGCCGCGGCGATTCTTTCGGGATTCAGGCTTAAGTTTCCGGCAAGCTCGAGCAGCAGCGAGTCGCTGCCCGCAACATGCTCCAGCACGCTGGCGAGGAAGCCCGGCTCCTGCGCCGCGGCCCGCAAATTCGCCGGTCCGAGCCCGGTTTCGGCCAGAAAACCCTCTAATCGGCTTGGGTCGGAGGCGAGAAAACCCAGCGCGCGCAACGCCAGCGCCTCCGCTTCCTCGACTGTCTGGTGTGTTCGCATGATAGGATGAGCCTCCGATTCTGCTGGCGGATTTGCGTTTCGTCAACGGCTCGCATGATAGCGTGTTTTTGGAAGCAGGCCGCCAGAGCGATGTGATCCGGCCTTGGCCGGTTCGTCCACGGCGTGAGCGAAGGGCGGCACGATGAAGACGGTTCTGATCGTCGAGGATAACGAACTGAACATGAAGCTCTTCAACGATCTGTTGGAGGCCCATGGCTATGCGACGCTGAAGACGGCCGACGGCATCGAGGCGATCGAGCTGGCGCGCACCCATCGTCCCGATCTCATCCTGATGGATATCCAGCTGCCGGAGGTGTCCGGGCTGGAAGTGACCAAATGGATCAAGGAGGATGACGAGCTCAAGGGCATCCCCGTCATCGCCGTCACCGCCTTCGCCATGAAGGGCGACGAGGAGCGCATCCGCGAGGGCGGCTGCGAGGCCTACCTCTCCAAGCCGATCTCGGTCGCCAAGTTCCTGGAGACCGTCCGCGCCTATGCCGGCGCCGCCTGAGCCTGCGAAAGCGACCCGATGTCAGCCCGCGTCCTCGTCGTCGACGACATTCTCAGCAATGTGAAGCTGCTCGAGGCCAAGCTTTCGGCCGAGTATTTTTCCGTCGTGACCGCGCTGAACGGGGTCGAGGCGCTGGCGATCTGCGAGCGCGGCGAGGCCGACATCGTCCTGCTTGACGTGATGATGCCGGGCATGGACGGGTTCGAAGTCTGCAGGCGGCTGAAGAGCGGCCCGACCACGGCCCATATCCCGGTGGTGATGGTCACGGCGCTCGACCAGCCGAGCGACCGGCTGAAGGGGCTGGACGCCGGCGCCGACGATTTCCTCACCAAGCCGCTCGACGACACCGCCCTGTTCGCGCGCGTGCGCAGCCTCGCCCGGCTCAAATCCGTCACCGATGAATTGCGCCACCGCGCCCTGGCCTCGCGCCGGCTGGGAATCAGCGATCCGCTCGCGGCGGCGGCGGCCGAAAGCGGCCTGAACGGACGCATCCTCGCCATTGAGGACCGTGAGGTGGTGATCGAGCGGCTGGAGTCGGCGCTGTCGGCTTTCCATTCGGTCGAGGCCGAGCGCGATCCCAATCTGGCGCTGATGCGCGCCGCCGAAGGCGATTACGACGCGATCCTGATCAGCCTCGACCTCAAGGATCATGACGGGCTGCGCCTGTGCAGCCAGCTGCGCTCGCTGGAGCGGACGCGCAACGTCTCGGTGCTGCTGCTCGGCGAAGTCGAAGACCGCGCCCGCATCCTGCGCGGGCTGGAGATCGGCGCGCATGATTTCCTGATCCGACCGATCGATCGCAACGAACTGCTGGCGCGCGTGCGCACGCAGGTCCGGCGCAAGCGCTTCACGGAACGGCTGCGCGACAGCGTTCAGTCATCCATGGAGATGGCGGTGATGGACCAGCTCACCGGGCTGCACAACCGGCGTTTCATGGACAGCCGGATGACGACCCTGTTCAATGAATCGGCCCTGCGCGCCCGCTCGCTGTCGATGCTGGTGCTCGATGTCGATCACTTCAAGGCGGTCAACGACAGCTGGGGCCACGATGCCGGCGACGAGGTGCTGCGCGAATTCGCCGATCGCATCCGCGCCTGCACGCGCGGTATCGACCTGGTGGCCCGCATGGGCGGCGAGGAAGTGGTCGTCGTGCTGCCCGACACCGCCGCCGACGCGGCCCTGGCCGTTGCAGAGCGGATTCGCGAGAAGGTGGAATCGCAGGGCTTCTCGATCCAGCACAGCGCGCGCTCCATCGCCGTCACGGTCTCGATCGGCGTCGCCTGCCGCCGGGCGGGGGATGCGTCTCCGGCCGAGATGATGAAGCGCGCCGACGACGCGCTCTATCGCGCCAAGGCTGCCGGCCGGAATCGCGTGATGATCGCCGCCGCAGCCTGAGCGCCACGCAGCCGCGAGGCCGATGGGTTAGCGGGTAAGGTTAAATTTCGATGAATACGACATGAGCATGTATTGCGATTGATTCGCTGCCGGCCGGCTGTAGGGTCGCTTCGACAAAGCCGCTGTCACCGGCGGCTTTCGCGAATGCCCATCGGAAGTTCAGGTCCGCCGCATCTCCTGCGTTTCCGAAGGGCTCGGTCGGTCGACGAGGGACCATCTGGCCTCCTCAGACCCTTCGTCGGCCGACCACCTTCAGCGCGGCGATGTCAGCCGGCGATATAGTGCGAGAGAACCGCGGGCACGCCGTAACCGAGCGCCGCGAAGACCGCCAGCAGGCCCAGCAAAACCAGCGCCGCCTTGAGCCGGCCGCCAGCCCGCCGCGACGAATCCGCCGCAACCATCAGCTTGAGCAAGCGCCGCAGCAGGCCGCCGCGCGGCTCCGGAGGTCGAACCGGCTGATCGTTGGTTGCCATGCTGTCTGCTCCCCCGGCGTGTCCCCACGAACGGCTTTTCTGTCTCTGCCGGCATTCTCAGCCGTCTTCCGCCGTTCGTCCATCAGGATGTCGATGATGACGCGTGCTGATGACGCCTGCGCTCCCGAGAGCGGGCGCGTCGGCTTGTCGTCGCCTCTGCAAGAGAGCCCGAACCTGAGCGCTCAACCCCGCGGCGACGGACAGGTTCCTCGACGGTCACGGCTGGCCGCAATTTCGAACCAACCCGCCTGCCGCTCGTTCAGGTTCTTTGCCAGAAGCGCGAGGGATACTTGTGATGGGTGCGACTCTGAATGGACTATTCGAGACAAGACGTGACGCGGAGATGGCGGTTGAGCGTCTGGTTCAGGACACGGCGTCGATCGCAGCCTTATCCTCATCGCGCCCGTGGGGGCTGCCAATAGCGCAGGCGAGCAGACTGGCGGGGCCGACAACGATGCTGCCGCGCCGAGCACGGGTGAACGGGCCGACGCCAAGCTGACGGGGCCGATCGAGGTCTCGGTCGATATCCAGGACGATGCGACAGCAAACAAAATTCGCGACGCCTTTGCGGAATTCGGCGCTCACGACGTGGGTCGCGGCTGAGGGGCGCAACTGGAGGGGCGCAGCGTGGCGCCGATCAAGCCACGCCGCCGCTCCGAGGCGGGATGCCGCTTCTAATCCTTCGGCACGATGCTGATCTCGCCGCTCGCTTCGAGGACCGCGAATTTGATCTGATCCTGTCTTTCCAGCCCTTGCTGGATACGGGCGGCCTTCAGCACGTCATCGATGCTGACCCTGGCACGCCTCAACGCGTGCTCGTCGGGCTTTCCATGGCTCAAGAGGATGGTCGGCGCGCCATCGATCACAAGGTTCAAGCCGCTATGTCTCTGTTTCAGATAGGAAAGGGCGATGTCGGCGCCGAAAAGCGTAATGATCAGAATGAACGCGTTGGTGATCGAAAAGTCATCTCCGAGTATCGCCTGCTGAGTCGTCTCGGCAATGATCAGCAGCAGGACGAGGTCAAAGGGCGTCATCTGCGCCAAGGTCCTGCGCCCCGACAGGCGCACGATCAGCAGCAATACGACGTAGATCGCCAGGCCGCGAAGGACCGTTTCCATGATGCGCCTTACGGGAGAATGATCAGCGTCATGGCAACCGCCACGCCGTCGATTGCGATGGTCCAGCGCACGATGCCAGGGGTGTCCGGCTTGATCCTGATCTTGGCCAAGCCAGGCTCGCCTGGTCGAACCAGGAAAACCAGCTCTTCACCCGCAGCGGTGGCCGTGGACCGCGATAGTGAAGGCTGCGCGCCTTCAATGGATATCTGTCGGCCGAACTCGGAAGACAGCAGAACTTTGCGCTCGGACCCGCTGGAGGGGGCGAACGCGATGGACAGGGTTTCCTGGGTCTGCCAGCGCGCGAACCGGGGATGGTCTATTTCAGCACTGCCCGCTTGGATCTGCGCGCGAGCGAACACCCCGCCTTCTCCTGCGAAACCCAGCAGAGCGGCGGCAACGATGATGCCGTATCCAACCCATGCGCAGCGCTGGACGGTCCAGTATTTCTCTTGAAAGGAGCGGTGTTCGCGGAGTTCGAGATTCTCGGAACTGGCCATCGATCCCCCTCATCGGCATCTTCCGCGTGACTGTCGCCACGCGATCCAACTCCGCCGGCTTGGAGTTTGTTGCCGTCAGCCCGGCTGCATTGTGCGCTCGCGAGCCGGCCCGTCGGTTCCGGGACATGATGACCGCCGCCTCCCGGTCCGGTTCGCATCGCGACAGATCCCTCCGACCACCCCTATGACCAGGCCTATGGCGAGAAGGATGCGCGCGCCGCGTCCGGCGCAGTGAGCGGCCAGGCCGTGCAGCCGTCAGCGCGTTCAGGCGATCGCGGGGAAGGCGCCGATCTTTGCGGCCACGCACGAAATCGCGATGGCTTTGCATCGCAACGGGGCTGCCTGGACAGGCTTTTGTCGCAGGGCGTGGGCGTCGGTCGACAGGTTGTCATATCCGCAGAGGCAAGCCTTGACACCCGCTGCGGGAGCCATCCACTAACATAGGTTAGTCCGGAACAGATCAGAAACGTTCATATCGGATCGGCGGATGCCAGTTGCACCCGCGTGGATGAAAGTGTGGGCGGACCATAATGGACAGGCTGCAGTATTTGTTGCGGACGCTCGAGCGCCGAGACGTCGTCACCGAAGCGGACTTGGCGCTCCTTGGCACGCTCGCCTTGCGCGAGCAGCGCTACAAGCGCGGCCAGGAGATCGTCCGCACCAAATCCCATCCGTCGGAGAGCTGTCTGATGCTGGAGGGCATCTCCGGGCGGGAAGTCATGACGATCGACGGGAAACGCCAGATCAGCGCCCTCCACATCGCCGGTGATTTCATCGACCTGCATAGCTTCACCCTGAAGCGGATGGACCACGGCGTCGTGTCGTTGACGGACACGACCGTCGTGTTCGTGCCGCATGCCGACATCCGCAGAGTGATCGACGCCTCGCCGCATTTGGGCCGGCTCTTCTGGCTTCTCACGACGATCGACGGCGCGATCCAGCGCGCGGGCATAGCGTGCCTGGGCCGCAGCACCGCGCTGCAGCACATGGCCCATCAATTCTGCGAGCTCTGGGTTCGGATGAGCATCGTCGGGCTCGCCTCGCCGACTGGCTTTCCCTTCACATTGACGCAAGGCGAACTGGCGGATGTGATCGGGCTCTCGGCAGTGCACGTGAACCGCACGCTTCAGGAGCTGCGCGCTTTGGGGCTCGTCGATTGGGATGGCTATCACGTCGAGATCCATGACTTCGCCAAACTCGCCGCTCTGTCGGATTTCGACGAAACCTACCTCAACCTGTTCTGCGAGGCGCGTTAGCGCGTTCATGGTGAGAGAGGATGCTCCCGTGACAAGATACTTCATCGATACGTCGAACGGCGTGGTCTGCTTGGCCGATGAGGTTGGAGCCGATTACCCGACAGAGGCCATGGCGCGCACCGAGGCCCTTCAGGCCGTGAGCGACATGGCGCGCGATTACGTTCAACAGGGCGGGGACCGCGAAATGACGGCTTCGGTGCGTGATCCGGCGGGGGCCGTGGTGTATGCGGTCAAGCTGTCGCTGCTTGACGTGACCGACCGGCAGTAGCGCGCTCAGGCGGAGCTCCGCTTGGCGCCCGCGCCGCCCGCGGCTTCGCGCCCCAGTCGCAAGGCCTTCGCTAACCCACGTTAGTGCGCCATCTCGACCGTGCACTATGGTTGCCGCTCCCAGAGGAGGCTTCCATGCATGCCGTCGATGGGGGGGACACGACCGAATTCCGAGAGAGCATCGTCGGTCGGCTGTTGCCGATCGCGTCCCGCATTCGCTTGTCGGATGGCGCCGCTCTCGAGCGCGAAGGCGCGATCTATTTTCCGCTCGATGGGGTCGCGACGCTGATCCTGTCGCGAGACGACGCACGCTGCCAGGTTGGCTTTGCGCGACGGGGCGACGCGATCGGCCTCCAAGGCCTGTTCGTCCCCGACTTTCCCGCCATCGTCGCGACAGTGTTGCGGCAGGGCGCGTTCGTGCGGGTGACGTCGGACGTTCTGGTTCGGCTCATGCGCGACGATCCGCCGTTCCGCGACCGGCTTTCGATCTATGCGATGCACGCCATGGGTCGCTATCTCTCCGAAGCGGCGGGAGCGCTGGCTTCGTCGCTGGAGCAGCGTGTCGCGAGGTGGATTTTGCTTTGCCGGCGCGCGCTGGAGGACGATGTCCTGCCCGTGACGCATGAACGGATCGCGGAAGCCCTGGGCGTTCGCCGATCGGGCGTGACGGTGGCCTTGCATGTGCTCGAAGGTCAAATGCTGATCCGGTCAAGGCGCGGCCGGATCGACGTCCTGCGTTCCTTCGCAACGGGCGGACGGCGCGGTGCGACGACGAGCGCCCAAAGGACAACGGCGCATCAGCCGCTTGGGGCTGAGGGCATCGAGCTGTCCTGATGCGTGAGCAGAGGCGGATGTGATGAAATCGATCAATGATCATCCCTCGACGGTCATACCCTGGTATGTCGAGAGCGAATTCGCCGTCTTCTCCAATCGCCGCGCCGGCACAGCCGCACAAGCCTATCGCACATGGCGGCAACGGGCGGATGAGGCGATCGCGATTGCGCAGAGCCAGGGCTACGCCGTCCAGCTCATGCCGGTCAGGTTGGCTGCGTTTCGAGATTGGCTGGCATGCGAACGGCGCCGGGACGATACGGAGAGTCGGCGCGCTTTCCTCGTCGTCTGCGCTGCCAGCGCCGGGCGCTTGGCTCGACACGAGTCGGATAACTCGCGCGAAGTGCCGACGGGTCGACACGGTTTCCAACTCCATTGACGCCGACTGCCGACGGTCGCGGGCGAGCTGTGAGCGGAAGTCGATGCTGGAGCTGACAGGCGGACCCGGCGCGGATTATCGGCTCGACCGGGCCGTCCATTGCGGCATTCGCGTGGATGGCGCTGCAGTCCAACGCATGGCGACGGAGAGCCTTGACGAGCGCATCCCGGCTGCCGATGGTCTCGGCGACCAGCACAGTATCCGGTCGGCCTTCGGGGGAAGACCATGCCGCTTGCGCCGTTGAGCGAAAATCAATCGGAGCCGCCCATCGGTTTCGAGCGGGGTCACGGCGCCTCACGCTCACAAACGGTACAGGCGTTGGTGGATAGCGAGGCGTCCTACAGGGCAGCGCTCCAAGCTGGCAACCTCGGCAGTTGGGAAACGGACCTGCGCTCCGGGCTGAGGATCTGGACGCCGGAGGGCATGACGCTATTTGGCCTCGACCTGCCCGATGGAAAGGGGCGTGTCGGTGGCCCCGACGACGAATGGATGGCCGCGATCCATCCCAGTGATCGTGACCTCGCATTGGCATTGCGCCACCAGGCCCAGACCCGCGATTCCTTTCCGGCCGAGTACAGGATCAGGCGACCATCGGGACAGGTCGTCTGGTTGTCGGGTCGGGGGCGCGTCCTAGAAAGGGACGATGCGGGCAGACCCATCCGCCTCGTCAGCATCATGGCCGACATCTCCGACCGCAAGGCGGCCGAACTGGCCTTGCGGGAAAGCGAAGCGCGATTCCGCAGCCTTTTCGAGAATGCTGCAGTCGGCATGGCCTATGCCGATCTCAATGGGACATGGCTCACGGTCAACCAGCGTCTTTGCGACTTGTTGCAGTATCCCGAGGGGGATTTGGTCGGTCGCAGGGCCGGCGAATTCGTCGATCCCGCCGAACGGGAACGCGAACAAGGGGAGCTGCGCCGCCTCCTTTCGCGCGAAATCGCGAATGCGGCCTTCGAGGTTCCGTATCGGCGTCGGGACGGTTCAGACATATGGATCGGCCAGACGACCTCCCTTGTTTTGGACGCAGATGGCGCGCCGCTGCATCTGATTTCCGTCTACCGCGATATCTCCGAGCGCCGTTCCGCGCAGGAACGTCAGCGCTTCCTGCTCGCCGAACTGGCGCATCGCTCGAAGAACCTGCTTGCCGTGATCCAGGGCATTGCAGGTCAGACGACACGGTCGGTCGAGACGCTCGCCGATTTCAAGACAAGGTTCATGCAGCGCTTGCAGGGGATCGCCGCCACGCAGGACATCCTCGTGCGTCAGGACTGGGCTGGCGGGGACTTGCGTGAGCTCGTTGCGACCCAACTCGAGGTGTTTGATCTGGGTGAAGGGCGCATCGCCATGTCGGGACCCGACGTCACGCTCTCGGCCGACGCGGTTCAAAGTGTCGGCCTGGCCTTGCATGAACTCGCCACCAATGCGCTCAAATACGGCGCATTGTCAGCGGCTGCGGGGAAAGTCTGTGTCGCGTGGATCGTCCAAGCCGATGGCGCCTTGGCGATCACGTGGATCGAGCAGGACGGACCACCAGTCGTCGCGCCGTCGCGGACCGGCTTCGGCAGCACGGTCCTGGATCGGATGGCGGCCTTGAGCGTCGATGGCGTCGTGGAATTGAAGTATGCGAGCGCCGGGTTGACGTGGACGCTCACCATTCCTGAAAAGCACATTCAGACGCGGATCACGCAGCAAACCGACGCCATCAATGCCGGGGGCTGACACGCTTTCTCGCGTAGGCCTGGCTGATCGAGCGGAGACCGCGACGGCTTCGTTCAGACGAGCGGGGATGAGCATACTCCTACGCCAGATCCTACGGCGACCCATCTGGGGCGTCACCGACCGCATGAACGCGTGCGGCCGCTGCCTCTGCCGCGCCGATGCGGATTAAAACCGCACCTCTGCCGGCCTTCTGGCTGCGGCCAGCTCGAATTCGGTGGGCGGCCTGAGATGCTCTATCCGGTCGGGACGTAGCGCGATGAGCCCGAGGTCGCTGAACCGCTTTAGCCAGCCGTCCATCGGCCAGATCCGCCAGATCGCGTGGAAGACGCGCGCATTGCGAACGATGTCGTCAAAATGCTGCAGCGGCGGATCGCAGACGCTGTGATGCTGGTGGAAGGCGCCGGGACCACCCAGGAACATCAGCGGCAGCTCCGCCGCCTGGGCGCGAAATCCGAAATCGGTGTCCTCCGCGCCATAGCCGCTGAAGCGCTCATCGAAGCCTCCGAGGCGTTCGAACGCGGCTCGCCGGATGCCGAATGCGAGCGACCAGAAAAGGCCGGGATTGGGTTCGATCCGCAGCCCCTCTTCTGGAAAGTCCCGTGCAGGGTGGGCGATCCCGGCATCGTGCATCTCGGCGTCTGTCCAGACGCACTCTGCGCCCCGCGCCGGGAGATAGCGGATCTCGGCGCAGATCAAGGCGTCGTTTCCATCGACTGCATGCCCAAGGCGCGAGAGGAGATCTCGCGCGGGAATGCAATCGACATCCAGGAAGATCAGGGTGTCCGACGAAGCCCTGCGCGCCGCCAGGTTCCTCGCCTTGGCGAGCGGCAATCCAGCGTCCGGAAGTCGGATGACGGTGATGGGAAAGTTCGCCTCGGGAACGTCGAGCGGCGGCGTGCTCATATCGACGATGACGAGCTCGGCCGGCGCGCAGGCGCTCCGGCTCAGGCCGGCGATAAGCTGCCGCAGATGACCGACGCGATCCTTCACGATCGTCAGGACGCTCACCGCGCTCATGTCCGCCTCCAGAGATCGAGACGGTAAGAGGCGGTCCTCTTCGAGGCGATCGGCATGACGTTGTCCGCGAGTGCGCGCTGCAAGCTCTGCGTCGCGCCGTCCCCCGTCTGGGGATAATCGGTCGCGCCGATCCAATGCACCAAGATGAGGTCTCCGCCTTGTTGGAGGGTCTCCCGCAGCCGGTTTGCGGCCGCGACGAGATCGTCGGAAGCCCAGTAATAGGCAACTTCAGAAACGACGATCAGATCGAAGCCGTTCACGGGCCCCGACCAGCGCGGGTAGTCGCATTCTTGGAAGGAGACGTTGTCGAGGTCGTTGCAGCGCTCTCGAGCCTGCGCCAGGGCCGATCCGCTGATGTCGATTGCGAGCAGGCTGTCGCACCGGGCAGCAAGGCGGCGGGTCAGGACGCCACCTGCGCAGCCGATCTCCAGTCCATGTCGATAGCGCCGATCGCCCAGCGCCGCGATCGTGTCCGCGCGCTTGTCGGCTTCATAAGAACTCGACGCCAGGTCCCAAGGATCGGCATCCTGCGCGAAGATGCCCTCGAAATAGCTCGCTGGGAGCGACTTATCCGACGACATGACGGGCCTTGCGAAGGTAGAGCCGGTCGCGATCGGCCATCCGCAGCTGCCAGGGAGGAAGCTTGAATCCCTTGCCGAAGGCCGGGCCGATCTGGCTGCGATGGGCGTTCAGCGCCAGGGTTCGCAGACCGCCCGGCATAGCGTTCGTCTGGACGGTGCGGTGGGGTCCGAGCGGCGGTTGCAGCGCCCAGACGACGTACTCGAACAGCGCCATATGGCGCAGCCCGGACGAGCCCGACACCGCCTGGGCGAGATCAAAGGCTGCGACGTGGTCGCAATGGGGCTCGTGGCTGGCTGTGACCGCGATGGCGTCGATCCTCTCGCGTCTGCAAAGGCCTGCAAGCCTGCGTCTGGCCGCCTCGAAGGCATGCGATCCCCGCGGGTGGGGGGTCGCATCGGGCCAGTCGAGGAAAACGGGCTCAGGCCCCCTGGCGCGCGTCAACCTCCGCAGGGAAAGGGCGGCCTCCTGTCGACGCATGGCTGTCAGGGCCTGACGTGACCGCTCGTCTTCATGCGGGTGCGATCCGGCGCCATCGGTCAGATAGACGACCGCGCCGAGACGCTGCGTCCGCGCGACCTGCGCGATCAATCCGCCCACGCCGAGCGTCTCGTCATCGGCGTGCGGCGCGACGACGAGCCATCGCGCGCGCGCCCAGGGACTTCGTCCGAGGCTCGCGCAGAGCGTCGTCGAGCGGGCTACCACAGCTCGTCTCCATCGCCCCAGGCGTCGTGATCGAGCCAGGCGACCGCAGCCTGATCGCGTGCATGATCGGGACCGGCCTGGCGAAGGTATAGGCTGAGATCGCGGATGATCTTGTCGATGCGCTGGCCGTCGAACGCGCTCCGCGTCCCGATCATCCGGGCGGCCAGCTCCATCACATCGAGGCCGGCCCGCTCAACGACGCCGCGCGTCATCTGCACGAAGGCTGGCGCATCGGCAGAGTCGATTGCCGCGCGCGCGGACGCCTCGCGCACCCAGAGATAGGCGGTGCGGGTGGCGACAACCGCCTCGGCGAATTTGAGACGCTGCAGCGGGTCTGCCCGGGCCGGCTCGGACAGGCTCCGGCGGGTTTCCGCGAGAAGCCCTTCGATCCCGCCGAGGTGAACGGCGGTGAACCGCCAGGCCCCGGCGGTGAAGCGCGGCTCCTTCGCGTAGGCGTCGGGTGGGCCCAGCAGCGTCAGGGGCGCGCAGGCGAGCCCGGAGAGATCGTAGCTGCCGCTGACCGTGGCGCGCATGCCGCGGACGCGCCATCCGCTCAGGTCGGCGCGAGCGCCGTCATCGCCGGCAACGACGACGAGCTGCGTGTGCCCCGAAGACGTTTTTGCCGTGACAACCGCGTAGCCGAGGCCGCCGGCGCCGCTTGCGAACAGCTTGCGGCCGTTGAGACGACCATCCTCGATACGGACCCCGGGAGGCGGCTCGGTCGCCCAGACACCCAGGAGCCGGCCTTCGGCCAATTTTTGGCCGAGCCAGAGCTTCTGCTCGGGAGAGCCGTGCCAGTCGAACAGCTTCAGCGCGTTGACATGGCCTTCGAACAAGCGCCCGAGGCTGAGATCGGCCCGCCCGATGCCACGCAGCACGTCGAACAGCGCGGCATTCTCGGCATTCGCGTCCTCGAACGGCTCACCGCCGCTCTCGTGCGGCGCGAAGGTTCGATGCAGGCCCGCTTCGACCAGCGCCTCCACGCTCTCGCGAGGGAAAAACGGGGCGGCGTCGTACCGCATTCCGGACGCGACGAGCCGATCGGACATCGTGGCGACGGTTTGCCGCAAGGTCGCTGACGCATGTTTCGGGCTCTGGGCAGGGCGGATCATGAGGGCATTCCAATCAGCGACGAATGGCGCAGCCCGGCGCCGTCCGCGCAGGCGTGCAGGAATGCATCCGCCGTCGCGGCGCCGCGGGGATCGTGCAGGCGCGACCGTGTGGCGGGCGACAGGGCGCGGGCGTCGGCGAGCAGGACCGGCCATTGCCGAGCGGCCGGCCAGGATCGAAGCGAAATCGCGGCGCCCAGCGCATCGAGCCGACGAGCCTTCGAGATCTGCTCGCTGAAAGGCCTGGGCTCGGCCAGGCAGATCAGCGGCCGATTGGCTGCCAGCACCGCCGTCACGAGCCCGTCGCCGGCCGCGCCGACGACGACGCCGGCCGCCGCGATCTCGTCTTCGGCATTCTCGACCCAGCCGAGGATCGACAGGTTGGAAGGCGCCTTGCAGGATGGCGCAGTGACGGGACCGATAACCCGCCAGCGGATGGCTGGCGTGGCGGCCGCGGCTTTGGCAACCGCTTCGTAATCGCCTGGGGCTCCACCCTTGCCGAAGACGACCAGCACGACATCGTCATGACTGTCGCCGGCTCGGTTCTGGAGCGTCAGGCCGGGGCAATAGCGCGACTTGTCCTGGACCCACGAAACGACGCCCGGCTCATCGAGATCGCGGTGGAAGGGAGCGAGGATGGCCCGCGCGCCGCGGAAGGCCTCGAGATGGGGCGTGTCGGCCCGAACCCCGCTGAGCCGCACATATACGGTCGGCGTCGCCGCGATCCTGGCCAGCATCGCGATCTCGACAGAGACATCGACCACCAGAAGCGAGGGCTTTTCCGCGGCGATCCAGTCGGCGACGAGGGCCACGCGCCTGCGTATGCCGTCATGGTCGGTGGGCAGGTAGTGCATCGAGGACGGTCGTGTGGCTGCGTCATCGGCGTCCTCGCCCGGGCCAACGCCAACGGAGCGATCGTCGGGCAGGTCGATGCAGGCCACATTCCCGGTGCGGCCAGACAGCCCCGTGCCCAAGAGAACGTAGTCGTCAGGAGCGTGCGCGGCGATCGCGAGCGCGCGGCGACGATGGCCGTCGCCGTGATGGTGGACGTAATAGCCGATGCGTCCGGTCATGAGATGGCGTCCATGGTCGCAAGCTCCATGTCGCAGGGCATGGATGGGAGCGCCGCCTCCGCGCGCCAGACGGACGGCTCGTCGGATCGCCGGCGATATTCGCGCCGCCACACCGACCGCTCGCGCCAGTGCGAAAAATGCGGCAGCCGGGGCGCGCCGCGCGCTTCCAGCTCCGCCATCGCGCCGGCCATGCCGCCTTCGGCCCGTCCCTGACGCCGGGCGGAAACCCGGGTCCAGACATCCGGATGATGGCGAAGCCGTCCGCCCGCGATGACAGCCGCAGCGACGAGGGCCCTGTCTTCGCCCGAAGCCAGCAACGGGACGCCGCCAGCTGCCGAATAAAGCGACGCCGTTATCGCCAGGCTCGCGCCGGTGTGATCGCCATGACGTGGCGCGGGATCCCAGGACCGCGGGTCGATTGCATCTTCGATCGCGCGCACGCGATGCCAATAGCGGTCGCAGAGCGCGCGGGCCGCGGTCAGCGCCTCACTCACGGGTTCGTCCTCGTCCAAGGTCAATCGGCCGCCGACGATTTCGGCCCCAGCCGCGACAGCCGCGAGCGACGTTGCAATCCAATCGTCCGGCGGCCGTGCGTCGGCGTCCGTGGTCACGAGCAGGCCATCTCCGCCGAGTTGAGCGAGACCGATGTCCATGGCGCGCCGGCGCGCCGATCCGGCGTGGGCGAGCGCAGGCGGGAAATCGCATTCGTCGACGACGACATCGAGCCGTCCGGCATAGGTTGCGCTCATCGCGTCGATCCGTTGCCGGGATCGGTCTCTGGTGTTGTTGAGGCAGATCACCACGGCGAGCCGATCGATTTCACGCTGCCGGACAAGCGCATCGAGCAGCACAGGCAGGCGAGCCTCCTCGTTTTTTGCCGGGACGCACACGCAGACCCTCATGGCGCAGCGACTTCGGCAATCGGCGCCGTCGGCGCCGGAGAAAAGCTTGCCGCCGCAGATGGGCGTGCCCGCCTTGACAGCGATCGGCGCGGGCTCGCGAGCTGCTGGTAGAGCCGTTCGTAGCCGTCGATCATCGCCGATGCGTCGCAGCGCGCCTCGGCGCGACGGCGGCAGGCCTTACGCGACAGAGCTTCCGCCGCCAGGCCGGCTCGCGCGAGATCGGCGACATCGCCGGCGCGCGCGAGTACGCCGCAGTCCGCGTCGATGATCTCGGGGATGGCGCCGCGTGCGAACGAGGCGACCGGGACGCCGCAGGCGAGCGCTTCGGCGACAACGAGGCCGAACGGCTCCTCCCAACAGGGCGTGCAGAGATAGGCGCTGGCGCCGCCGATTTCGCGGGCAAGGCCGTCATGATCCAGATGGCCGAGATAGGTGAGGCCATCATGCATGCGCGGTGCGATCTCACGGTCGTAATAGGTCCGGTCCGAGATCGGCCCAGCGAACTTCAGACGGACGCCGGCCAGTCGCGCGGCGTCCATCGCCAGATGGAGGCCTTTCTCCGGGACGATGCGCCCGTACCAGATCCAGTAGCGCGCCCGGCATGGCTGCGGCCGGTAGGCGAACCGTTCCAGATCGATCCCGTTCGAGATGACGCCGCTGACCGGAGTGATCGGGCTCCAGGAACGGGCGACCGATTGGGAAATGGGGACGAAGGTGACGTTGCGCTGGCGGCTCAGCCGCACCCCGCTCTCCAACCACGCGAAGGGCGGCGTGTGCAACGTCGACACCATCGGCATCGGCAGGGCGTCGGCCATGGTGACGGGGAGGTAGTGCAGGGAATTGTCATGAACGACGTCGAAGCGGCGATGACGCAGCTCGTTCATCAGGGTGAGGTAGGCGTGATGCTCCCTGAAGAAGGCCTCGTCATCAGCCTCTGCCCTCCCGCAGGCGTCCAGCGCCGTCGCGTCACAGATCGCCTCGACGCCGAGGCGGTCATCGGACTGCGTCGAGGCGAAGACGGTGACCGAGTGACCGCGCATTCGCAGCGATCGCGCCAGGAAGTGCGTGTACATCTCCAAGCCGCCGGCAAAGGGCTCCCGGATGGGGTACTTCAAATGAGCGATGATCCCGATACGCAAAGCCAGGTCCAGTGCCGATGAGATGACGAGGGGAAGGGAGATGGGGATGGCGGCAGACGGCATCAGACGCGCATGAACATGGTGGCCTCCCGTGTCCGTGGAAGCGCAACCCGACAGGTTCGATGCCCGTTCCCGCCCTGGCCGCCAGCGTCGAAAAGAGACGGTTCTTTGCGACGGACTTGCCTTGCGCGGCGCGGAGGCAACGAGCGTCCGCCCGCGACGGCGTCAAGGACGTGGCCCTGCGCCGACCGTCACCCTGCGGGGGCAGGCGAGCTCCGTGCAGGACCCGACATCCGCCTCGAGGACAGCAAGGCCCACTCATCAAAGCAGTTGAGGCTGCGTCGGCGCTTCCGGAGCGATATTTCGCATGTCGCCGCGTCGGGCGAGTTCGATACCTGCGCTGTAACGCAGGTCGACGTCACGGTCAGTCGCCAATGCGCGCAACGCGGCGATCTCAAGCTGATGCCAGCTCTTGCCCCTTTCAGGTCCTGAGGGCACGCGCGGCAGGAGCCCGGGCTCGCGGCTCCAGGCCAGCAGTTGCGCGAGCGAGACTTGATTCAGCATGTCTCGCAGGTGGTGAGCCGTGACATAGGCGTCCGGCATGGCGCGGTGGGCCGGAAGGCCAATCTCATGCACCAGGCCTTCTGGCGTCCGCTGATAGCGCAGCAGTTGGTTGGAAAACCGCGGAAGATGCGGCCAGAGCCGCAGCGCGCATTTCCACGTGCAGATCCAGTCGGCGCCGCCGCTCAGTCTGGCCGTGCAGTAGCGTTGCTCGAATGCGGCGCGGTGAGCTGCCAGCGCGGCAACCCCGCCGTCCGGACGCAATATATGCGGGGCCAGATCTTTCCAAAAAGGCGCGCCGACGACATCGGCGTCGCGAATGTGATGGATCGCCATCGTATCGGGGGAGATCGGCCGACCCGGATTGACGTAGCGCGCGCCGCGTTCCTGGTCGACGCGCCAGGAGCCGTCCGAACCGAGCACGACGTCCTGCCATCCGATCTCGCAGACGTCGTGGGGGCCGTTCCCCCCGGTCTCCAAGTCAATAACCCGGACGCGCGCGCTGGCCATGGAGCAGAGATCATCATCAACAGCGACAGGGACAAGTCAGGAGCGACGCTCCGTCACAATTTGACGCTGGGCCTGTTCGAACCCTGGGTCCAGGCCAGCAATAAATGGCGCTCGCGCGCCTCACCAAGGCGAGCTCAATCGGCGCGAGGAGAGCGCGTTGGACGTGAGGAGGGCCTCATTTTTGCGGCCCGCTACCGTCTCGTTGCTTGGCGACCTCGACAGCGGCGATGTCGACCTCCACCTCCTCGCGATCGATGTCGTGACGATCTTTCGCCGAGAAGCGAAGATCTGCCTTGTAGACCTCGTTCCCAGTGTCATCTTTCAGCTGGATGCCGTACCGAGCGGACTTCCCATCCGGCATGTGATCTCGCGCCATCTCGGCCAGGGCGATCTGAGCGTCGTCAGTGGCCGCCTTTTCGTTTGCAAACTCGAGAGCCTCGCCGGAACGTTCCGGGCCGTTGCCCTCATCGATGGTGACTGTGTATTTGGGCATTGGCGTCCATCCGCTTACCCCCTGAACGAAAACGTCGAATTCTAGCCTAAGTTCCTGCGGCCAAGCCATCATGGCCGGATGTCCCGTGATCGCTATGAACGGTTCTCCTGGGCGTACGCGCGGTCGGGTGGAACAAAGCCGTCGATGGATTTCTTGTCTGCTGTGGAGGTGACGCCATGGCCAACAGACCAGAGAACCTTGACCAGTCGAGGCTGCCGCATCAGCGAGAGGGTGGCGCCGGCCTCGACATCCCCGAGCATGACAAGAATAACTTCCGCCCGGGCATGGATGAAAAATTCTTCCGAACTGGACGACATTACGCGCTCGATCTCGCCAAGCATTGCGCCGGGCAGGATTGGATCGCTCTGTTGATGGAGATCAGCGGGCGGCGGCGGGACGAAACGGAATGGCATCTGCAGGAGGACATGGTTCCGCCTGACGACATAAGACGAGCCTGCGAAACCCTGCTCGGATCTACGATGAAATGATCCGCCTGCGTCTGGTCCCGACTTAGGACCGAGGACAGCGAGGCGTTGCTAACCGAGCGCATGCCGCGCGGCCGGCGTCCGGCAGCAAAGGTTGTCTGGGGCAGATATCGTTCGGGAAAACGCCGATGCCGCGCTCGCGGAAATCAGAATGGCCGTCGGTCGCCATGTAATCGACCAGAGGGGAGGGGCCGGCCGAGAAGGGTCCCAATCGTTTTCGTTGCGTTATCGAGCCTCGCCGCCAGCGGCGAAACCGGCTTCGCGCGACGACGAAGGCATCGCAAGCCGCTCGCCTCTGGAGAAACGCTGAGCTTGCCCGGAGCGATAAGCGCACGCTTTGCGCACGGCTTATCTCGCGGAAATGACGCCGACGATGACGCCGACGGCCGCGGCCAACGCCAGCGTCCGCAACGGACGCGTTTGGACCTCGGTTATCAGCATTGCCTGGATCTCGCTGACGCTGCTCTCCGACATATGAACCGCGCGTTTGCCCCCACCTGATGCGGCGTTGGTCGACCCCCCGGCTCGGTCGGCGGTTTCAGACATTTTCTTGAAGCCGTTATCGTCGTTTTGCATTGAACCCGATCCTTTATCTATGGCGGGGCAACTCAAGGAGGAAGGAGTGGTTCCCGCAGGTCAGCACCCTGGCTCGCTGCGCCGCTACGCACAAACTGCAACGGCGCGTCGGATCGGTCGGCTTTGCGGCCCTGAACCGTCGCCACGTA
Organism: Allobosea sp.; assembly: GCA_046292405.1. Taxonomy (GTDB): domain Bacteria; phylum Pseudomonadota; class Alphaproteobacteria; order Rhizobiales; family Beijerinckiaceae; genus Allobosea. Next base: position 22,137 of record JBKBRD010000002.1, read on the forward strand.
TCCAGGTGTTTTTACCTCCAGACTAATCAATCCGCTCCAGTCAGCTCGGATAGACTAAGGCGGGTTCGGAACGAGACGAAGCGAGCGACGTTTCCCAAGCATCATCGATAATACAATCGCCTTCATCTTGGCGATTTTGTCGCGAGGTCGGAATTCGTGCGATCAACCGCTTCCTACATCGCCGTGATAAGCGATCTTGTTCATCGCACAAACGACGCTTCGAGCACCTCCAACAGCGAAGCGGCTTGGCAATCCGGTCGCCACCGGCGGCCACCGAAGCAGCAAGCCGCTTCCATGCCCGTCATGGTCACAGGCGGCTATCTCGAACGGCTTCCGCTGTCGCTCGTATCACTCGGCGTGGTGCAATATGCGGAGATTTGGGATTTCAGCTGCGACACCCCCCAGACGGATCTGCTTTATTCGGAGCCGAGCTCGCACCTGAGCCGGCGAACATTCCGCCTCGACGACGATGTCGCGCCCTTCAACTCCGCCGACATGCTGGGGTTTATCGAGGCTGTCGGTCCGCCACGAGTCCTGTGCGTCTGGGGTTTGGGCGTCGACGAAACGATCCTTCGGGCCTGCGCCGACAGCGTCAAGATCTACAACTCAATCGATGCGCCGGCGTTACGGATACCACCCGAGGTGAGCCGGCATTTCGATCTCATCCTCACCGGAGCCGATTGGCAATCGGATGAGGTGCGCCGGCGGCATCCGAACATGACTGTGGAGGTGCTGCCGATCGGGCCTGATTTCGCCGATCCCGAAACGTTCAAGCCGCTCGGCATCCCGAAGGATTACGACATCGTCTATGTCGCGGCAGCGCAGCCCTACAAGCGGCACGACATCCTTTTCGATGCGCTCGAGCGGCTGCCGCGCACGATCCGCACCCTATGTGTCTTCGGCTATGGCGAGATGCGCGGAGAACTCGAAGCGCGGGCGAGGAGCAGCGGGCTGTCGATCGATTTTGTCGGACCGCCGGGCGTGCCGTTCGCGGAGGTCAATAGGCTGATGAACAGGGCGGAGATCGGCGTCGTCTGCGGCGTCGACGACGGCGCGCCGGCCATTCTGACGGAGTACATGCTGGCGGGATTGCCCGTATTGGCCAATGCGGCGCTGCGCTGCGGGCTTCAATACATCACCCCCCAGACTGGGGCTACGGCGACGGGCGCAAGCTTTCATGCCGGTCTCGCCGACCTGATCGACAAAGCGCGCGCCATGAGCCCGCGCGACTATGTCCTTGGCCGCTGGACCTGGCCGCACAGCGCCCGCCGTCTGGCCGAACTGATCGGGCAATGTGCGCTGGCGAACGCTCGCAGCTGAGGCGGGAACGCCGCTGCATTGTCACCTGTTCGAGGGGGGTCGATCTCGCAGGGACGGTCTATGAACATTCATTCCAACGCCGCCGGCCTCATGCCTGCCGCTGCCCCCAGTACGTTCGTTTCCGAACTCAACGCCGCCTTGATCTGCTTCTCTCACTTGCGATGGGATTTCGTGCGCCAGCGGCCGCAACATCTCATGGAGCGCTTCGCCACGACCCGCCGCGTCTTCAATTTCGAAGAACCGATCCTCACGGACCATCATCTCGCCTATCTCGAAACCCATCGCTTCGATGGCTCGCGCGTCGTCGCGCTGCGGCCCCGCATTCCCGCGCGCTGGAGCCGGGATGGCGACGATGCGGTTCTCGGTCAATTGCTGCGCGAATTCCTCGAGCTGATCGGGGAGGCCGCGCCGCTGTTGTGGTTCTACACTCCGATGCTGTTCCCCGGCGCCCGGGCCGTGCCCGCCTCGGCGATCGTCTATGACTGCATGGACGAGCTCTCGGGGTTCCGATTTGCGCCGGCCAGACTCAAGGCGCTGGAAGCGGAGCTGCTGCAGGCGGCCGACGTCGTCTTCACAGGCGGCACGCGGCTTTACGAGGCCCGCAAGCACCAGCACGACAATCTCCATTGCTTTCCGTCGAGCGTCGACACCCGGCACTTCATGCAGGCTCGCGCCGCTTTGCCCGAGCCGGCCGATCAGCGCGCGATCCCCCATCCGCGGCTCGGCTTCTTCGGGGTCATCGACGAGCGCATCGATCTCCGCCTGATCGAGCAGGTGGCGCTTTCCCGTCCCGAGTGGAGCATCGTGCTCGTTGGTCCCATCGCGAAGATCGATGCGCGGGATCTGCCGCGACTGCCCAATATCCATTATCTCGGACAGAAGGATTATGACGCGCTGCCATCCTATCTGGCGGGGTGGGACGTGGCGCTGATGCCTTTCGCCGACAACGAAGCGACGGCCTTCATCAGCCCGACCAAGACGCCGGAATATTTGGCGGGGGGCAAGCCCGTCGTCTCGACGCCGGTCGCAGACGTCGTGCGCCATTACGGCGCCCTGGCCGGGGTCGGCCTGGCGAGCCTGCCGGCGGATTTCGTCGCGGCCTGCGACCATGCGCTGATCCTCGGACGGAAACGGGAGCAGTGGCTGCCGGAAGCCGATGCGATGCTGGCCGAAATGTCCTGGGACGAGACCCAGCGCAGGATGGACGCGCTGGTTGCGGAGGCGCAGGAGCGCCGCTCGCGTCCAGCTGACGGGGGCCGCGCGGACACCCCGTTCGTGCCTTGGGTCAAGCGCGGCGCAACGCGCAAATATGACGTGCTGATTGTCGGCGCAGGCTTCGCCGGTGCGGTGCTGGCCGAGCGGCTGGCCGCCGGCTCGGGCAAGCGCGTCCTTGTTGTCGATCGGCGGACCCATATCGCCGGCAATGCCTATGACCATCGCGATGCCGCCGGCATTCTGGTGCACAAATACGGCCCGCACATCTTCCACACCAACAGCCAGGACGTGTTCGACTATTTGTCGCGCTTCACGCGCTGGCGGCCGTATGAGCACCGGGTCCTCGCACGCATAGCCTCCGCCGGCGACAGGCTGCTGCCCGTTCCGATCAACCGGACGACGCTGGAAGGCTTTGCCGGCGTCACGCTGCCCGACGAGCGCGCCGCGGCGGAGTTTCTCGCGGCCCGGGCCGAGCCTGTCGAGGCGATCAGGACCTCGGAGGATGTCGTCGTCTCGGCCGTAGGGCGCGAGCTCTACGAGGCCTTCTTCCGGGGCTATACCCTGAAACAATGGGGTCTCGACCCATCGCAGCTCGACCCCTCGGTCACCGCCCGCGTCCCGACGCGGACCTCGCGCGACGACCGCTACTTCCTCGACAGATTCCAGGCGATGCCGGCCGAGGGTTATACCAGGATGTTCGAGGCGATGCTCGATCACCCGCTGATCACGGTCGAACTCAGCGTCGACTACGAGGATGTGAGGTCGGAGATCGTTGTGGACCGGACGATCTATACCGGGCCGATCGACGAGTTTTTCGGCCATCGCTACGGGCCGTTGCCGTATCGCTGCCTTTCCTTCAAGCACGAGACGCATGATGTGCGGCGCTTCCAGCCGGTGGGCGTCGTCAACTACCCCGGGGCCGAGACGCCCTATACCCGCATCACCGAATACAAGCATCTGACCGGGCAGGTTCATCCGCAGACCAGCATCAGCTACGAATTTTCGAGCGCCACGGGCGACCCCTATTATCCGGTCCCGCGGGCCGAGAACCAAGCGCTCTACAAGCGCTACGAGACGCTGGCTCGCGAACAGGGCGATGTCAGCTTCGTCGGACGCCTCGCCACCTATCGCTACTACAATATGGATCAGGTGGTCGGGCAGGCGCTGGCGACCTATCGCCGCCTGGTCGAGAGCCGGGCCTTGGCGGGCGGCGGCGTCGCGATGAACGCCTCGGTCGCCGGATAGGACCATGGAGCGTCTTCTGCTAGCCACCGACAGCCTCGAGCCATCGGGGGTCGGCGAGCACATGCTGGCCCTCGCAGAGGGGCTGCGCGATCATTTCGACATCGTCATAGCCGCGCCCGGCCGGGCGCGGGGCGATCTGCTCAGCCGGGCCCTGCATCGGGGCTTCGGCGCCGCGGCCCTGACCGGCGACGATGCCGCCTTCATGGCCGCGCAGGCCTTCGAAATTGCGCATATTCACGCAGGCATCGGCTGGGAAGGGCTGGACCTCGTCGAGACCGCGAGCCGTACGGGTATAGGCACCGTCCTACGCACGGAACACCTGCCCGACGTCATCACCGATCCCGCGCAGCGCTCGGCCCATCTGCGGGCGCTCGGCCTTGTCACGGGGTTGATCTGCGTTTCGGCTGCCGCCGCGGCGAGCTTCGTCGCCGCCGGCGTGCCGGCCGCGAAGATCCATGTCGTTCATAATGGCGTCATGCCGGAGGAGCCGCGCCGGGACCGCGCCGAGATGCGCCATGGCCTCGGCGTCGCGCCAAACGCGCCCTTGGCCGTCACAGTCGCGCGCCTGACCGAGCAGAAGAACCATGCGGCTCTGCTGGCGGCGCTGCCCGACATCATCACGGCGCAGCCGGAGTTCAGGCTCGTTCTGGTGGGGTCGGGTCCACTCGAGGACGATCTGCGCGCCGCTGCCGCGCCCTGGGGCGAAACGGTGCTCTTCCTTGGCCATCGCCGGGATGTGCCGGATCTGTTGGCGGCGGCCGATCTCTTCGTGCTGCCATCCCTGTTCGAAGGGCTGCCCCTGTCGCTGATCGAGGCGATGGCAGCCGGCCTGCCCGCGGTCGCCAGCGCCATCGGCGGCAATGACGAGGTTGTCGACAGCGGCGTCACCGGCATCCTCGCCCCGCCCGGCCTGCTCGCCGCCGCGGTCACGGAGCTGCTGGCGGACAGGGGCAGGGCGGCAGCCATGGGCCGTGCGGCACGGCTCCGATTCGAGACGCATTTCTCCCATTCACGCATGAGCCGCGACACGCGCGACGTCTATGCCCGGCTTCGTAAGGACGCCGGCAGCCAAGGCAGGACACTTCCATGAACAAGGTCAGATTAGGCTTCGTCGGCGCCGGCGGCATCGCCGAGCGCCATTTCGGCGTGCTGGAGCGTTTCGACGATGTCGAGATTGTCGCTGTCGCCGAAACCGATCGCGAGCGCGCGCAGCGGGCGGCGGAGCGCTTCGGGGCCACGGTCTTCGACAGCGGCGAGGCGCTGCTGCGCGCCGGCGGCATCGACGCGCTCTACATCTGCGTGCCGCCTTTCGCCCATGGCCCCGTCGAGCGAGCGGCCGCCCGGGCGGGCATTCCGTTCTTCGTCGAGAAGCCCGTGGCGGTCGATCTTGAAACCGCCGAGGACATCGCACGCCTCGTCGACGAGACCGGGCTGGTGACGGCGGTGGGCTATCACTGGCGCTATTTCGACACGGTCGACGAGGCCAGCAACCTGCTGGCGCAGCGGCCGGCGACGCTGGCCTCGGGGTATTGGCTCGCCTCGACGCCTCCGCCGCAATGGTGGTGGAAGACATCGGGTTCAGGCGGGCAGATCGTCGAGCAGACGACGCATATTCTCGATCTCGCCCGTCATCTGCTCGGCGATGTCGAAGAGGTCTTCGCGCGGGAGGCCCGGACACAGCGCCCCGGCTTCCCCGGCCTGGACGTGGCCACCGCGAGCACGATCACCCTGAGCTTTCGCTCGGGCGCGATCGCCACGATCAATTCGACCTGCCTGCTGAACTGGGGTCATCGCATCGGCCTGCATCTCTTTGGCGACGGCTTCGCGATCGAACTGTCGGAACAGGACATCATGGTCGATGTCGGCGCCGGCAGACCGGTACGCCGGGCCGAGGGCGACCCCGTGGTCGCCGAGGACCGCGACTTCATCGACGCCGTGATGGGGCGCGAGAACAAGATCCGCTGCCCTTATGCGCAGGCCCTGGAGACGCAGCGCCTTGCCTTCGCGGCCGTCCGCGCGGCCGGCGCCGGCCAGCCCGTCACCCTCTGAGAAAGCCAGATCCGATGAGTCACCGCCGCATCCGCTCGCTTGGTTTCGAAGCTCCGGGCGAACCCTATTTCTTCGAGTACGAAGAGGGACCGCCCGGCGATGGCCAGGTCCGTCTGGAGACCCTGTACACCGGCTTTTCAGCCGGCACCGAACTGACCTTCATGAAGAACAGCAATCCGTATCTGCATTCGCGCTGGGACGAAGGCCGCGCCGTCTTCGTGCCCGGCGAGGCGAGCCAGCATTTCCCGGTGCCGTTCCTGGGCTACATGGAGGTGGCCCGCGTGAGCGAAACGCGCGCGCAGGGCTTTGCTGAAGGCGATGTGCTCGGCTCGACCTTCGCTCATAAGACCGGACACACGGCCGTTGCCGGGCAGGATCTGCTGGTGAAGCTTCCCGGCGGGATACCTGAAATCCTGGGCATCTATGCCGCCCAGATGGGTCCGATCGCCGCCAACGGCATCCTCCACGCCGATGCCGAGATCCATGGGGCCCAGGCGGCCGCTTTCGGCTGCGGCGTGGCCGGGCGGCCCGTCATCGTCTTCGGAGCCGGTGTCGTCGGCCTGCTGACGGGGCTGTTTGCCGCGCAGGCAGGTGCAGCCGAGGTCGTCATCGCCGATCCTTCGCCCTTCCGCCGGGAGCGAGCGGAACTGCTCGGTTTCAGCGCAATGACGGAAATGGAAGCCTGCGATCTCGCCAAGACGCGCTGGCGTCACGGGCCGGGCGACAAGGGCGCCGATTTCGTTTTTCAGACCCGGCCGCAGAGCGCCTCGCTGCACGCAGCCCTGCGGGCCTTGCGGCCCCAGGGGACGGTGATCGACCTCGCATTCTACCAGGAGGGGGCGGATGCGCTGCGCCTCGGCGAGGAGTTTCACCATAATGGTCTCAACCTGCGGTGCGCGCAGATCAACCGCGTGCCCCGCGGCCTTGAGCGGATGTGGGACCGGCAGCGGCTCGCCCGGCAGACGCTCTCGCTGCTGCAGGCAAAGGGTGCGCTGATCGAGCGCCACATGATCACCCATGTGGCGCCGTTCGACGAGGCGCCCGCCTTCCTGAAGCATCTCGTCGCGGCGCGGCCCGACTTCCTGCAGATCGTCTTCAAAGTCGCGCCATGAGGCCGGAGCCCCTTCGCGTCCTCTTCGTCTTCGCCTGGCTGGTCGTCGGGGGCGAGGAGACCGAGGTCCGGCTGCTGGCCCGCACGCTGGACCCGGCGCAGGTGAAGCTCGACGTCATCGTCTGCTTCCATAAGGAGGGCATGCCCGACCAGAGCCATCGGCAGCTCATGGCGTTGGGAGTCGATGTCGACACCACCCCCTACGGCCTCTCCTTCGACGACACGGTGAGCTATCTGGCCGATCGCGTGGCCGGCTACGACGTGGTCGTGTCCTGCCAGAACGTCGCCGACATCTATCCGGCGCTGGAGCGGTTGCACTGGCGACCGCCGTTGATCGAGCACGGCGGGCTCGTCAGCGAGGCTAAGGCCGGCCCCAAGCATTTGACCAGCCGCTATATCGGCGTCTGCAGCGCGATCCGCGACGCGGCCGCGGGGCGCATGCCCGGCCGCGCGCATCACGCTGTGACGATCCCCTCGATGGTCGACCTCGCGGAATTCTCCCCGGACGACCGCGCGGCGACGCGCGCGGCCTGGGGCGTGGGTCCCGACGTTCCCGTGAGCGGCTGGGTCGGCCGTCTCGACCAGAAAAAGCGCGTCGAGGACGTGATCGCCGCCGCCGCCTTGGTGGTCGAGCGCTGGCCCGACGCGCTCTTCAAGATCATCGGCGGTCCCGACGCCTTCATGCCGGACTATGCCGAAAAGCTCAGGCAGGACGTCGTCGACCGAGGGCTGTCCGGAAGCGTTGCGTTTCTGGGCGACCGGCCCGATGTGCCGAAGCTGCTGGCCGGGCTCGACGTCTTCTGCTGGCTCTCCGAGAACGAGGGCATGCCCCATGTCATCGCCGAGGCTGGCGCGGCGGGACTGGCCGTCATCGCCACGCCAGACAACGGCGCGCTGGAGCAGATCGAGGATGGGGTCAGCGGCCTGTTCGTGCCCTATCGCGCGCCCGGCGCGGTGGCCGACGCCATCGGCGCATTGCTGGATGACGCCGCGCTTCGGCAGAGGCTCGGCCGGGCCTTGCGACGGACAATCGAAACCCGCTTTTCGGCCAGCGTCGTGGGCGCGCAATGGCTGGCGCTTCTGTCGGAGGTTGTCGCGGAGCGTCGTCCGGCTCCGCCGCCATCCTTGTTCAGGAGCTGGTTTCACGGCGGCTTCGAATCCTCGACTCACCGCCTGCGCAACGGGCGGCGCCTCGACGTGATCGCGGCCACCGGTCACGACGTGCTTGCTCTCGACGACTACCGCAGCCTGGCCGCCGACGGTCTGCTGACCGTGCGCGACGGCGTGCGCTGGCATCTTGTCGAGCCGACGCCGGGCGCCAGGGATTGGTCGAGCCTGCTGCCCATGCTGCGGGCGGCCAAGGCGGCCGGCACGCAGGTCGTCTGGGACCTGCTGCATTATGGCTGGCCCGACGATATCGATCTGTGGTCGCCGCAGTTTTGCGAGCGCTTCGCCGCTTTCGCCCGCGATGTCGCGAAGCTGATCAGGGTCGAGACGCCGGAAGCGCCGTTCTACTGCCCGGTCAACGAGATCTCGTTCTTCTCATGGGGCGGCGGCGACGCCGGCTATCTCAACCCCTTCGCCAACGGCCGCGGCTTCGAGCTGAAATGCCAGCTCGCCCGCGCCGCGATCATGGCCATGAAAGCCATCCTCGCTGTGGATCCGCGCGCCCGCTTCGTCCATGCCGATCCGGTCATCCACATCGCCCATGACCCGGCGCGGCCCTGGACGCGTCAGGGCGCCTCGGGGCACCGGCTTGCGCAGTTCCAGGCCTGGGACATGATCGCGGGCCGCATCTGGCCCCAGCTCGGCGGCCGGCCGGCGCTGCTCGACGTCATCGGCGTCAATTATTATTTCAACAACCAGTGGATCCATGAGGGCGATCCCATCGATGTGGGCCATCCCGCTTACAAGCCGTTCCGGCTGATCCTGGCAGAGACCTATGCCCGCTATGGCCGGCCGCTATTTGTTGCGGAGACGGGGATAGAGGGCGATCGGCGTGCGGATTGGCTGGCGATGATTTGCCGCGAGGTCGCAGCTGCGCGCGCAATGGGCATTCCGGTCGAGGCGATCTGCCTTTACCCCGTGCTCAACCATCTCGGATGGGACGACGACAGGGACTGCCATAACGGTCTTTACGCCCGCAACGCCCTATCGGGTCGGCTGGATCCTTACGAGCCGCTCGCCAGGGTGATGCGAGGCGCCTGAGGTCATCCCCATCGATCCGGCCGCTGGAGCGGCAAGCGCATAATCCCTTCCGGGTGGCCGAAGGCGTCATGGCAGGCCTGGGGCGCCGCCACGGACTAGCCCGCGCAGCGCTTCCTGGATTACGGCGAGACCATTCCGCAGGTGGCGACAGCTATCTGCCTGTGACATCGCGCAGGGCAGGGGCCTCGGATCGGCTCGGCCTAGAGTGAGCTGCCGCTTCGCCGTCGCCGCAGTTGTGCTCACAGCGGCGCCCACAGCTTCAAGTCATATGGACCGCGTGTGACCCCAACGAAAGAAGCCGCTCCAATAGGGAGCGGCTTCTCTAAACAAAACAATCAATCAGCCGAAGTTGGCCTACTTGATCTTGGTTTCCTTGAACTCGACGTGCTTGCGCGCGACGGGGTCGTACTTCTTCTTCGACATCTTTTCCGTCATGGTCCGGGAGTTCTTCTTCGTCACGTAGAAGAAGCCGGTGTCGGCGGTCGAAAGCAGCTTGATTTTGATGGTCACGGCCTTGGCCATGGGTATATCCTCGAGCCATGGGCCGCTTTGGCCCGTCAAAAGAAAATGGCCGGGCGAACCCGGCAAACTGTGGGGTGGGGATGCCGCAACGGGCTGGCGAAGTCAAGGCTGAATGCGCCGCGCCCGCCAGAAACACGGGCGAGGCGGGCCGGCGCCCTATAATTCCTCGCGCACGAACGTGCCGCGCTTTTCCCAGAAGAACGGCACTGGCAGATAGGGCGCGAAGCCCCCGGCGATGCGCGCCTCGACCTCCTGGATGATGACCTTGGTGATGGTCGGCAGGTCGAGTTGCTTGGCCTCGTCGAAGTCGACCCAGACCAGATCGATCAGCTCCGAATCGGGGCCGACGACGTTCTCGATGCGCATCGCCATCGCCTGCGCGTCGACCGTGAAGAAGCGTGTGTCGAAGCGCTTGGGCCGGCGCGGCGGGGTGATGGCGCGGGCGACGAAGGTGACGGCGCCGAGATCGGGAAAGACGCCATGGGCGGCGAACTCGCTCCAGCTGCCGGCCGGCGCCGCGTCGGGCGCACCGTACTCCTTGGCGCCGAAGAGCATGCCGGTCTCTTCGAATGTCTCGCGGATGGCTGCGAGCGCCAGCGCGCGGGCGCGGGAGATGCTGGGGCGCTGGGTGCGGGCGACCAGACGGTTCTCGCAAATCTGCTCGAGCGCGCCGGTGGCCGACATCAGCCGGTCGGTGGCGTCGAGGCGCCCGCCCGGAAAGACGTATTTGCCCGGCATGAATTTGTGGCCGGGGTGGCGCTTGCCCATCAGCACGCGCGGCTTGGCCGCCGTCCTGTCCAGGATCAGCATCGTCGCCGCATCCTTGGGCCGCAGATTGACCTGGGTGCGGACGCGCTCGGCCTGCGTCAGCATCACCGCATGATCGTTCATGGCCGCTTCCTCGCGGTCGGCTCGCGCTCGGCCCGGTCGGCCAGGCCGCCGAAGCCGTGCATGCGCAGCGCCCATTGCAGCCCGATGACGGCGCCCTTGGCAGGCTGCATCAGCGCCAGGCTGAGCAGCACGGTCAGCGCCGGCCAGATCGCCATGTGCAGCCACATCGGCCAGTCCGCATATTTCTCGGCCATCAGCAGCCCGCCGACGACGATGTGGCCGACGATGGTGATGACGATATAGGGCGGCAGGTCGTCGGCGCGCTGATGGTGCATCGCCTCGCCGCAGGCCTCGCACTGGTCGACCGGCTTGAGAAAGCCGCGAAACAGCCGGCCCTGCCCGCAATGCGGGCAACGGCCCATCATCCCGCGGCCGATGGCGCTGCGCCAGTCGCGCTCGACGGGCCGGCCGCCGACATGGTTGATCTGGACCGACATCAGCGCCTCCTGCCGGGCTTTGCGCGGCCCGCTGGGCCAAAGGGAGCCTTCCCCTTGCCACGCCCCGGAAGTGGGGGACGCGCCGCCCGCGCGCCAGAGCGGCCCGGTGTCACACGCCGCCCTTCGGAGAGCAACTCGAAACGCAATGCGCCGGCGACAGGGGCGGCCTCGACCAGGCGCACATGGACACGGTCGCCGAGCCGCCAGCTCTCGCCGCTGCGCTCGCCGATCAAAGCATGCGCGGCTTCGTCATAGCGGTAGTAATCCGCGCCGATGGTCGAGGCCGGGATGAAGCCGTCGGCGCCGGTGCCGTCCAGCTTGACGAACAGCCCGGCGCGGTTGACCCCGCCGATGCGGCCATCGAAGCTCGAGCCGATCTGGTCGGCGAGGAAATGCGCGATCAGCCGGTCGGTGGTTTCGCGCTCCGCCGCCATCGCCCGGCGCTCCGCCGCCGAGATCCGGGTTGCGACCTCGCGCAGTTCGGCCAGCGTCGTCGCCCGCGGCAAGCCGTCATCGCCCGCCTTCAGCGCCGCGATCAGCGCGCGGTGGACGACGAGGTCGGCATAGCGCCGGATCGGCGAGGTGAAATGCGCGTAGCGCCGCAGGTTGAGGCCGAAATGCCCGTAATTCTCGGCGACATATTCGGCCTGGGCCTGGGTGCGCAGCACCACCTCGTTCATCAAGAGCTCGTTCTCCGAACCCTTGATCATCGCCAGGATGCGGTTGAACAGCACGGGGCGCAGCGCCCCGTCCTTGGGCAGCTTGATGCCGATCGAGGCCAACACCTCTCCCAGCGCCCGCATCTTCTCCAGCGAGGGCTCGTCATGGCAGCGATAGATCAGGATGCCGCCATGCTTCTCCAAGGTTTCGGCCGCCGCGACATTGGCGAGGATCATGAACTCCTCGATCAGCCGGTGCGCGGCCAGGCGCTCGGGCACGATGACGCGGTCGACCGCTCCGTCGGGCTTCAGCACCAGCTTGCGCTCGGGCAGGTCGAGATCGAGCGGCTGGCGTGCGTCGCGGGCCCTCGAGGCGACGCCATAGGCGGCCCAGAGCGGCATCAGGATGCTGTCGCGGATCGGGCCCGCAATCTCGTCGGGTTTGCCGTCGATGGCGGCCTGGGCCTGCTGGTAGGAGAGCTTGGCGGAGGAGCGCATCAGGATGCGGTGGAAGCTGTGGTGCTTCTTGGTTCCGTCGGATTTCAGCACCAGCCGTACAGCCAGCGCCGGGCGGTCCTCGCCTTGGCGCAGCGAGCAGAGATCGTTGGAGATCCGTTCCGGCAGCATCGGCACGACGCGGTCGGGGAAGTAGACGGAGTTGCCGCGCTCCAGCGCCTCCCGGTCCAGCGCCGAGCCGGGACGGACATAGGCCGCGACATCGGCGATGGCGACGGTGACGACATAGCCGCCGGGGTTGTCGGGATCGGGATCGGCGGCGGCGTGGACCGCGTCGTCGTGATCCTTGGCGTCGAACGGATCGATGGTGATCAGGTCGAGATCGCGCCAGTCCTCGCGGCCCTGCGTGCCCGCCTGCTTCACGGCCACGGCCTCGGCCAGTGTCGCGGGCTGGAAGATGTGCGGGATGCCGTGGCTGTGGATCGCGATCAGGCTGACGGCGCGCTCTGACTTGACCGAGCCCAGCCGCTCGCGCACCCGCGCTTCCGGCGGGCCGAAGCGGGTTTCGCGCGACAGCGCGACGGAGACGAGGTCGCCATCCTGCGCCTCGCCGGTCTGGCCGCGCGGGATCAGCGCCTCGCGGCCCTGCGCCTTCTTGTCGATCGGGACGAGGCGGCCGCTGCCGTCGGGCAAAGCGCGGAAGATGCCGAGCACCTGCGCCTTGCCCTTGCCCATGATCTTCAGGACGCGGCCGGAATAGGCGAAGCCGTCGACCCCCTTCAGCCGCGTCAGCTTGAGCAGGACCTGGTCGCCGACGCCGGCCGCGGGCGCCGCCCGCTTCGCGCGGAATTCGCGACCGCGTTCGATCAGGATGCGCGGCGGCTCGCCATCATCGGCGACATTCCATTCCAGCGGCGCCGCCACCAGATCGCCATCGCGATCCTTGCTCTTGATCTCGGAGAGCAGCACGGGGGGGAGGGCGCCGCGCGGATGCACCGGGCGCTCGACGCCGTCGCCACTGGTCGCGCCTTCCTCGTCGAGCTCGCGC
>JBKBRD010000003.1:0-12592 GCA_046292405.1 Allobosea sp.
TATGCAAACTTGAACACACTCGATATGGTCGCATAGTCATTGAACAAAATACCCTCCGGTAAACCCGGGGCGGTTCACGATAGTTGTAGCGTTCGCCTCCGTCGCGCCATCGCCGCGAAAAAGCAGTTTACGGGATCGGCATTAATGCAAGCACTCCGCCTGACGATCTATTCGTCCGCTGCCGCTACATCCTCGGTAATCTCCTGCCGCAGCTTCGGTCCCTGTGCGAGGCGTCGGCCGAGCGCAGTGATGAACGCCTCGTATCGCTCGGCCGATTTGGCCTTTGCCGCCTTTGCCGCCGGCTCGGGCAAGGCTGGCGTCGTCATCAGCCAGAAACGAATGAATACCGCCAGGCTCTCGACGGCGATGCCGACATCACGCTCTACCCGCGTCATGCGGCGGTCGATCTGGTCGAGTCGCTTGGCGACGATCGCCTCGCGGCGCTCAGCATCATCCGGCGACACGAAGGATGCGATGGCAGCCTCGGCGATCATGGATTGCGACCGATCCCGGCGTGCGGCGAAGTCGGCCAGCGCCGCAGTGAGGTCTGGATCGAGATAGATCGTGACCTTTGATTTCTTCTTGCGTTGCATCATGGTCCTATAGGTCCATGCCGTCGTTCGGGTCCATGGCAACCTGCCGGGCAATCCCCTGGACCTGCCGGATCATCCGCCGGTTCTGGACAGCCTCCTCGTCGACATCATCGGGCGGGGCGAACTCAAACTCGTTCTCGATGGGCTTTTTCTTCTCCACCGGCTTCACCCGGCTGAGTTCTGGCTGCAAGCGGCGTTCGGATTCGGTCGTATCCTCGTCATCCGTCGTGGGGTTGTCCTCATCCACGGCGGCTTCCGGCCGCGCCGGGAGCGGAAGCGTGGTCCAGTCGTCGGGCCGGGCTCCCTCAGGGCGCTGCAATTCAGGTGGTGACAGAACACGCTCGCGAAACCGGGCGTCCTCGTAGTAGCGCGCCTTCGTCGCCCGGATCGGGGGGATGCCCGCCACCATGACGATCTCCTCATGCGGGGGAAGCTGCATGATCTCGCCCGGCGTCAGCAACTGGCGGGCGGTTTCCGAGCGCGAAACCATGAGGTGCCCGAGCCAGGGCGACAGCCGGTGCCCGGCGTAGTTCTTCATCGCCTTCATCTCGGTAGCAGTGCCGAGCGCGTCCGAGACTCGCTTGGCGGTGCGTTCGTCATTCGTCGCAAAGCTCACCCGCACATGGCAGTTGTCGAGGATAGAGTTGTTCGGGCCATAGGCTTTCTCGATCTGGTTCAGCGACTGCGCGATCAGGAAGCTCTTGAGACCATAGCCCGCCATGAAGGCCAGGGCCGTCTCGAAGAAGTCGAGCCTGCCCAACGCCGGAAACTCGTCGAGCATCAAGAGCAGCCGATGCCGCCCCGTGTTCGCCTGCAGATCCTCGGTCAGGCGGCGGCCGACCTGATTCAGCAGCAGTCGCATCAAGGGCTTGGTGCGGTTGATGTCGGAGGGCGGCACGACGAGGTAGAGCGTGGTCGGCTGATCGCCTCCCACAATGTCGCTGATGCGCCAGTCTGAGCGGCGCGTGACCTCGGCCACGACCGGATCTCGATAGAGGCCGAGAAACGACATCGCCGTCGACAACACGCCGGACCGCTCGTTCTCGGATTTGTTGCGCAGCTCCCGCGCGGCGCTGGCGATGACGGGGTGCGGTCCTGCGTCACCGAGATGCGCGGTTTCCATCATGGCGCGCAGGGTGGAATCCACCGGGCGCTTCGGATCGGAGAGGAATCGTGCCACGCCGGCGAGGGTCTTGTCGGGCTCCGCATAGAGGACATGAAGGATGGCGCCGACGAGGAGCGAATGGCTGGTTTTTTCCCAGTGATTCCTTTTGTCCAACGAGCCTTCGGGGTCGACGAGGATGTCGGCAATGTTCTGGACGTCGCGCACCTCCCACTCGCCGCGGCGCACCTCGAGCAGCGGATTGTAGGCCGAGGACTTTGGGTTGGTTGGGTCGAAGAGCAGCACGCGGCCATGGCGTGCCCGGAAACCCGAGGTAAGCTGCCAGTTCTCGCCCTTGATGTCGTGGACGATGGCCGAGCCGGGCCAGGTCAACAGCGTCGGCACCACCAGGCCGACGCCCTTGCCCGAACGTGTCGGGGCAAAGCACAGCACATGCTCCGGTCCATCATGGCGCAGATACTCGCGATCATACCGGCCAAGGACGACACCATCGGGATCGAGCAGGCCGGCCGCCTTCACCTCGGGTTTCTCCGCCCATCGCGCCGAGCCATAGGTGGCGACGTTCTTCGCCTCGCGCGCGCGCCAGACTGACATGCCGATGGCGACCGCGATGGCGATGAAGCCGCCCGAGGCCGCGATGATCCCGCCCTTGGCGAAGATCGGCGGCGCATAGGCTTCATAGAAATACCACCACCAGAAGAGTGCGGGCGGATAGTAGATCGGGGTGCCGAACAGCTCGAACCAGGGCGGCCCGAGTTGCGCCTGATAGGCAAGGCTCCAGGCGACATATTGGGTGGCGCCCCAGGTGGTGGCGAGGATGATGAGGAAGACGACGCTGATCTGTCCCCAGAGGATCTTGGTGGCGGACATGGGGTTGGTTCCTTTCCGATTGAGGTCAGAGGCCGAGGCCGCGCTTGCGCCCGAAGTCCCAATCGACACCGCCGTCGTCGCGGGCGATGCCGGAGACGTGACGGCCGATCTGCTTCTCAATGGAGGGCGACCAGGGCACGAGCTGGAAGCCGAGGCCATCGTCGATCATGGCGAAGCGGCCTGAGGCGAGCGCGAAGCGCTGGCGATAGGAGCCGGCGACATATTCGCCGCTGGCGGCGCGCTCGAAGGACATGCCGGTCTCGGCCGCGAGCTTCTCGCCGAGACTGTCGAGTTCGCGCCTGCGCAGCGTGTTCAATAGCCGGCGAGCGAAGACGACGCGCCCGCCTTGCCGCTCCGCGAGATCCTCGCCGATCAGATGCTCCGCCCGCTCGTCCAGTGCCTGACGGACCTCGGCGCCGAAGCCGCTATCCGAGAGAGGAACCGGCTCGCGGGCGATGGCCTGGCGGTCGAGCCAGGTCGCGCCCGAGGCCCCCACCTGCGCACCGAGATCAAGATCGGAGCGGACAGCGAGCGCGACGCGGCGCGCACCTTGCGCATCTTCATAGGCGCGCAACTCGACGATTGAGCCGGGCGGGCTGTCACCGGCGGCATCGAGATGAGGGAGCTTGATGTGGTGGGTGCGTCCGTCGACGCCATCGACGACGGCATAGGCCGTGCCCTTCAACTCGTCGTCAAGGCCGCGCTCGACCAGGCGGCCGATGACGGGAACGTCGAGGCTTTCGCCGGCGAGGACATAGCTGGCCGAGCCGCGTTCGATGCCGCGCGCGATCAGGGCACGGTGCATGCGCTTGATGATGTCGCCGCGCTCGCCGAGTTCGCGCAAGACCGTCTCGGCCTCGGGCTTGATGAACCATTGCGAATGGCCGATCTGCCCGGCGACGCCGAGGATTTCGAGGGTGCGCAGCCGCCCGACCTTCAGCGTATGGAACTCGTCCTGCGGTCGGCTGGCGAGCGGGGCAAGATCGACGATGCCGGATTTTCCCGCATCACGGACAAGCTGCCGGTCGAGCTGGGTCCAGCGTTCCGCCTCGATCTGGGCCTCTAGCGCACGGTGAATGTCGAGATCGGTGCGCGGCCCCAGCTCCTGGGTGATGAGATCGCGCGCCCGGTCCCGCATCCCCTCCTTGATGTAGTCGCGGGAGATCACGAGGTCCTGCCCATCGTCGCGAACACCGCGCACGATCAGATGGACATGCGGATGCGCGGTGTTCCAGTGATCGACCGCCACCCAGTCGAGGCGCGTCCCGAGATCCTTTTCCATCTGGCCGACAAGATCGCGCGTGAATGATCGGAGGTCGGAAATATCCGGCGCGTCGTCGGGCGAGACGATGAACCGGAAATGATGCCGGTCATCGCCGCACCGCTCCGCGAAGGCGCGACCATCGGCATCCTCCGTTCCCGGCCCGAACAGCCGTGCCTTCTCGCCATCTCGGGTCACGCCGTCACGGCGGAGATAATCGAGATGCGTTCCGAGCGGCGCGGACCATGCCATGTTGCGCACCACGCGCGCCTTGACGACGGCGCCGCGTGTGCGGGTGGTGATGAGACGATTGGCCTGGACGCTGGCGCGCTGGCCGCGCCCGAAGCGGGAGCGATTGCCGGAAGTCACGCGGCCGGATCGAGAGACGCCACCGCCGGCCTTCTTCGCGGCGGCGAGCGCCTGCGCGATGAAGGGCCGGGTCTGCTGAGCGCGGGTCGAGCGGATGCGCCCCGGCCTTATGCGGAACTCGTGTTCATCGGACATGACACAGCCCCGCACGGTGCAAGACAGTAAGGAAATTCAGGAGGATGGGCGCGAGGCGCACGGTGCGCGAATGCGCGGCACGGTGCGGAACGCGCCGAAAACATGAACAAAAACAACCGACCGACCGAGCCGCACCGTGCGCGCTTTTATCCTGCCATCTTCCGGTCGTGGTGCCTGCCGCCACCCCCCGCGCCCTCCATGACACGCCAGCGGTCGACAGGATGCGAAACCGCACGGAGCCGCTCATGGCTGGTCCTCACCGGCACTGCGAGCGACGAACAGCCCCTCCGGCTGCAAGGCCGTGAGCGTTTCCGGTGCTGCCGGGACGAATGAAGGGGCGTCGCGAGGCGTGGGGTCGGGTGAAGCCGGATCGGAAGCGGTAGCGCCGATTTCTCCCGCCACGAAGATCGCCGCCTCGCGCCAATCGAGCGGTGGAACAACCGACGAGCTGCCCCCCGACGGTCGCTCGCCGAGCAGGATCGGTGTCAGCGCGGCGACGTAGGCGCGTGTCTCGGCCGGAAGCGGACGAGCCGTCGCGCGGTATTCGTCGTAACGGCCGGGACCGGCATTGTAGGCCGCGAGCATCGCGGCCACATTGCCGTAGCGATCCCACATCTCGCGGAGATAGGCCGTGCCCGCGAGGATGTTGTCGCGCGGCTCGAAGGGGTCGCGGCCGAGAGCATGGCGGATGCGCAGATCCGCCCAGGTGTCGGGCATGACCTGCATCAGTCCCATCGCACCGGCGGACGAAATTGCGCGCACGTCGCCCGCGCTCTCAGTGCGCATCACGGCGATGATCCATGTCGTCGGGATGCCGAAGCGTTGCGAGGCTTCCGCAATGTGGGCGTCGTGCGGATGCGCGGCAACCACATGACCGGGCATCGCAGCTTGGGCTAGGACGGGCGGCGTGGTGATGGCTGAAACGAACAGGCCGGAAAGAAGAGAGAGGATGATGCGGCGGCGGACGCCGTATCTCCCGGAGGCGAGACGAATGCAGGAGATGAGCATGGTCATTCCTGCTCGTCGCGCTTCTTTTGGCGGGTCCAGTGCAAGCCCCAGTCGCGTCCGTCCTCGTCCGCCTGGAACAGGCGGGCGCGGATCGGCTGCTGGAAGACGGGATCGTCGAGCAGGACCGAAACGAACGGCCCGGCGCGTTCCCCGGAATGTTTCCAGCCCGCGCCGACTTCCGGTCCGTCCTCGTCGCCGAGGTGGATGCGGTAGGCGGGCGCATTCTCCGCCTCGGCGTTCTCTGCTGGAACGAAGGTCAACTCCGCGTCGAGCGTGAGGGTGCGGACATGCCCGGAATAGCCGGACGGGGTGCGGGTAAATTGGCCGATCTGTGCCATGGGAGGTTTCCTTTGCTATGCGGTGGAGAAGACGCGGGCCGTTCGCACGCCCCGCAGCGGACGCGCCGTCACCGCATCGGCGCGCGCCAGACAAAGCGGCCATCGCCGTCTTCGTCGGTGAAAAGCGGGATCGCGCGGCCGATCACCGCCGAGGCGGGGAACGGGCCGAAATAGCGGCCGTCGAGGCTGTCGCCGACGTCCGGGTTCATCAGGAAGACTTCGCCCTCGGCGATGACGCGGCAGCCCTGCCAGACCGGCAGGTCTCGGCCGAGGCTGTCGCGGTCGCGTGCTTCGCCGAGCGGAACACCATCGACGGCGATGGCGCGGCCGGCGCGGCAGACGCGCTGTCCGGGCAGGCCGATCACGCGCTTCAGAAGCGGCACGTCGCGCGCGACGTAGCCGCGGTCCACCATGTAGGACGCGAACGGCTCAGGTGGCATGACGGCGACCAGATCGGGCATCTCGATCCGATCAGCGGGCGCGACGGTGTAGAACCCGATCGGCACGCTGGCCGATGCGTTCCAGAGCAGCCTTGGCGCGGTCGGAACGAATCCGGCGATGGCGATCCCCAGCGTGGCCGCCGCCGTCACCATGACATAGCGAAAGCGCGTCATGGGGCGATCTCCCGGCGCCGGAGCCATGCCTGATGGCGCTCGGCGGTGTAAGGACGCGGCGCTTCGCCTGCGTTCATCCAGTGGGCGACATGCCGCCAGTGATCGGGATCGACCTGGGCGGGATCGACGCCAATGGCCTCGATCCCGTCGACATGGCGAAGGACGGCCTCAACCTTCGGCCAGCCTTCGATCTTCAGCAGGATTTCGCCGCCCGGACGGACGAAGGGCAGCGTCTGATAGGATTCGCCCGGCGCAACCGCGCGCAGGATGTCGAGGCGCGAAATGATCGTGCCGTGGTCGTTCGCCGCCCAGCGGACGAACGCGAACACCGAACCAGGACCGAAAGAAACGACGCGCCGGTTGCGGTCGAGGATCTGCGTTCCCGCCTCATGGCCGAACCTGATCCAGTATTCGGTCCTGCCCTCCACCCAGGTCAGTTCCACGCGGGTCAGATCGCCATCATGGGCATCGATACCGATCATGGGCGGTCTCCCGCTGTGTCGGGAAACTCGCGCGCAAGCAGGTCACGCAGCATGTCCGCGACGGTGGTGCCGCGCCCGAACGCGGCGATCTTGATCCGCCCGCGAAGCTCGGGCGTGATGTCGATCGTCAGCCGGGCGGAATGGGCGGCTGCGGCGCCATCGCGCGCTGGCCGTCCATCGCCAGCCTTGATCCAGCCATCGGGATCGGCTGGGCGCGTAGCGAAGCCGCGCTTGTCCGTGCCGGCCGTCATGACGGGGCTCCGTCATGGAACGGCAGCACGGTGGCGATGCGGGCGCGGGCGAGATCGGCCATGTCGGCGTCGATCTCGCAGCCGAGATAGCTCCGGCCGGAAAGCCGACAGGCTTCCCCGGCTGCGCCGGAACCGGCGAACCAGTCACCGACAAGTCCGCCTTCCGGGCAGCTCGTGCGGATCAGGATTTCCAGGAGCGCCGACGGTTTCTCGGTCGGATGGATGGCGCGGCCGTGGCAGTTGCGCAGGTAGATGACCGAGCGCATGAGGCGCGGTCCGCCGTCATGGCTAATGTAATGGCCGGCGTCGATCTGGCCGGTATGGGGTGGACGCTGCTTGCGCCGCACCGTGCGGGCCGTTGCGTCGGGCGTGGTCTGGACGTCGTTGTAGATGTCGCGCCAGGCGGTCTCTGCCGGATAGAACTGGACGGCCAGCTCATGCACCCGCTTGAAGCGATCATTGTGAAAGCCGGTGCCGTTCTGCTTCTCCCAGATCACCTCCTGCGCGATGCGCAGACCCGCATTGGCGAAGTGGTCGGCGGTCGCCATGAAGGAACGAAGTGAACCGAAAACCCAGAGCGAGCCGGTCGGCTTGAGGGCGGCGCGCGCCAGCGCGACCCAGCCCTCGACGCGCCGGTCCCAGGCGAGCGAGGTGTCGCCATAGGGCGGATCGGCGAGGATCATGTCGTAGGGAGCGTGCCAGGGCATTTCTTCGCGGCAGTCGCCGGTCAGGATGGTCATTGGCCGACCCTCCCGATGCCCAGCCGCGCAATCTCATCGGTGAGCGCTGCGACTTCACGCGCGGCAGGAGATTGGCGGTCGATCTCGCCTGCGAGACGACCTGACTGTGCAGCGTCGGCGAAGACGACGCGCTGCCCGACAGTGGTGGCAAGGACGGGCGGGTCGTGATCTGCAAGGCTTTCGGCCGTTTCGCGGGCGATGACGGTGCGCGCGCCGCAGCGGTTGAGCGCGAAGCGGGCGACGAGTTGGGGCCGATAGATGCGGGCCTCTGCGAGGAGGGCCAGCATTTCGGCCGAGGCCCAGCCATCGAGGGGCGACGGCTGCACCGGGATCAGCACCAGGTCGGCGGCGAGGAGCGCGGAGCGCATGAGGCTGGCGACACGCGGCGGTCCGTCGATGACGACGTGATCGACATCGCGGGCGATCTCCGGTGCCTCGCGGTGCAGTGTGTCCCGTGCGAGGCCGACGGTGCCGAACAGTCGAGGCAGGCCCTCGCGTGCGCGTTGCTGTGACCAGTCGAGCGCCGAACCCTGCGGGTCGGCATCGAGAAGTGTGACGCGCTTTCCGCCCTGCGCCAGTTCTCCGGCGAGATGCAGCGCCAGCGTGGTCTTGCCGACACCGCCCTTCTGGTTGAGGAGTGCGATGATCATTGGCCGCCTCCCGGCAAGTCGAGAGGAAGGCGGGGTGTGTCGGAACCTTCGGAAGCCTCGGTTCCGCCGGGCTGAGGGGCCGGCTGGGAAGCGCGTGGCGTGGCAGATGCGCCGTTCCTAGCGGCTCTGCTGAGGCTTCTGGCGGTGTCGCGGATGAGGTTTTCCACATCGCGCACGCGCTCTTCAAGGTTAGAGTCTTTGTTAGACTCTAAGTTAAGGGCGCGATTTTGCGAGTGGTCTTCGGGCGTTAAGCCCGATTTCGGTTCCCGATAGCACGAGCCTTGGGTTCCCGATAGCACGATAGTCCGGGTTCCCGATAGCACGAGGCCATTCACAGGTTTTCCACAGGCCGGTGTCGGCTCGAAGGCGAGCAGCATGCGCCCGCCGATCTCGGCTTCCAGAAAGAGCCGGTAGCCCGGCAAGGGCTGGCGTCGGATGATGTCGCGCAACTCAAAAGCGAAGCGTTTGAATGGCGACATGCTGCCGGACTTCTGATGGAGGTGGCGGAAGTCGAAGCGCCAACCCTCACGCTGGCGGCCGCCGTGCTTACGCACTAGGCGGTAGAGCCATCGGTCGAGTCCGCCGGTCAGGTCGAAATAGGTCCGGTCGATGGTCAGCACGAGCGCGTCGTCGAGGACGGCCTGATAGAACCAGTCCGGCACGATCATCTCGATACCATCGGGGCGGCCGTTGCGGTCGGTGCGCTCCTGCCATTCGTTGATCCAGGAGAAGCGATGCCGGCGGCCTTCAGCTGGTTGCCGGATCGAGGTGGAAATGGTGGTCGATTGCAGCCGGTCGAGTGCGGCCTTCAGGCGCTGGTAGTCGCGCAGCGACGTGCCGCGCCCGACATAGGTGAGGATTTCGTAAGGCGTGGCGGCCATCAGCCGGGACGTCCGAAGCCCGGTATCACGGGCTTCGACGATCTGGCTGGCGGCCCAGATCAGGATGTCCGCATCCCAGATCGTCGCCATGCCATGATCGGGGACCGCCTCGACCCGGATCGTCACATTGCCGGCGGCGAAGTCGATGGGCGCGACACGTTTTGACTTGCCGAGGGAGAAGAAGGGATAGGCCATGAGATCCTGCGCGTCTCGTGGCGCGAAGTCGCCGGGGAGCGCCCTGAACAGGTCGAGCTGCCCGCGCTCGGAAAGGGATCGACGTCGCGCCACCATGAAGGGAACTGGGTGCGATCAGCGGGCGGAGCGCCCGACCTGCGGGCCGGTCGGAAGGGCGTGGCGCTTGGCGGGCAGCACGGAGCCACGGGGATCGGAGGTGGAGGTTACCGCACCGCGCTCGGTCCAGGCTTCGAGATCGTCGATGGCATAGACAACCCGGCCGCCGAGCTTGCGATAGGCAGGGCCGGTCCCGTAGGTGCGGTGTTTTTCGAGCGTCCGGGCCGAAAGGCTGAGAAAATCCGCAGCCTCCTTGGTGCGCAGGAAGCGCGGCGGCAAAACGACGGGTTCATGTGGCATGATCGGGCCTCCGGGCTGTTGGGAACGGCCACTGCGAGTCAGCGGCGGGACAACGACCACGGTGGCGGAGGGAGGCCGGCGAGTTGCAGGGCGAAGTTGATGGGTATCGAAATCGCCCACCAGCCCAGGCGTCGAACTACGCTAGCGTTGGCGACGATGACGCAGGAGTTTTCGATAGCCGCCCGCGACCATGGAATGGGCGTCGCGCAGAAGCGCCTTGATCGTGTGGCGGGCCGAAGACGCCTGCCATTCATCGCGGTCGAGCGGCCCGATCTTCAGGATGACTTGCGCGATTTCCTGCTGTGTGGCGCCCGCCCTGTGTCCGTCAAAGGCGCGAAGCATCCGTCGCAGGCGTATGCGCTGCTGCCGGGTCAGCCGCGTATCGGGAGGAATGGCGCGGCCATGTAGGGCGGAGAGGAAGCGGCGGACGGCTTCGATCCGGTCGAAGCCGTCCAGGCCGAGCGGAACGATGGCGACGGCGATCCTGTCGTCGCCGGCCGTGCAGTCGAGGATCTGCAGATGCTGTCCGTTGCCAATATCGAGCCGGTAGTCCTCATCCGTAGGTTGCGAGCGAGGATGGGCGCGCCAGATCACGGTAGCTGCGAGACCGATTTGCTCGTCAAATTCCGATGGCGCGTTCGCCAGTATGACGACGCTCGTGTCCTCCTGCGGAAGCCATAATACCTTGGCGTCAGGTGGCGCAGCCAGCGGATCGACGGGGAAATCGGAGTCCCCACCGCTGCCGGATTCGTTCGGTCAGCGGTTCGGGATCTCCCTGGCCAGAGGCCGATGCCTCAAAATCAGCGTCATAGGCATCGTTGCGGCGGAGCCACTCCCAAGCCAGATCGGATGGCGTCAGCACATCCAGATGCTCGTAGTCTGCCGAAGAACGCCAGGTAGATGCGTTGGGTGTCATCGGAGCCTCCCACGTCACAGCTCAGGAAGTTGGAGAGACTCTACGATTCCCGTTCGGGTTGAATTGAGGAAGCTGGGTCGGGATCAACAGGTGATGCGTCCCGCGCATCGCTATGATGTTCGGTGCTGACTTTCGCGGACCAGTTCGCGATAGCCGCGCTCGGTCATCCAACGCGCTCGTGCGAGATGCGCGTCATGAACGCGGCGGCTACGCTCGGGATCACGCTCTGGATCGAGATTGAAGAGGATTCGAACCGCTTCGCGCCAGTCGGCGCCATCGCGCGCTGCGTCGAGCAGGCGCATATAGAGCTTCATGTGTTCTCGATCATATGGTGTCAGCGTTTGGCTGGACGGTGGTTCGTCAAGAAATGTCTGTGTCGCTTGTCCCATCAGTCGCTCACGATCGGATAACGTATTTGTTAACCATCTCCGGCGGGAGATAGCCATTCTTTTTATGGGCAACGGGTCAATGCGCAGGCCACGACGCTAACCCGGCGTCGGGCTCCGCTCGTGCAGGAGCAAGACGCCTTCGCCCTTATCCGTTGACAGGAAAACGATGCCGGCCGCTTCGAGAGCGCGGCGAACCTGATCGCGAGTCGTCTCGAACACCTCAAGCCCATTTTGGGATTCGAGGCGTTTGAGTGCGGTCAATGCGACCTGGGCCTTGTCAGCGAGCGTCTCCTGTGTCCAACCCAGCAACGCGCGTGCGGCCCGTGATTGGCGAGCGGTGATCATACATGATCACCTCCCACCGAGACCTGCACGCACTCCAGAACTACGACTATAATAGTCGCTCTGCCTTCAAATTCCACTCGAAATTCGGCTGGAATCGTCGTGATCAACCTCGCAGTGGCGGGATAGGCAGCCATCTGATTCGGTCGGACATACGACAGCGTATCGGCGCGGCCAGAATGGCCTGGCCCAGGGAGAGGAGGATGGGTTTGGGAAGGAGGGCGAGGGAACCGTCGCCTCCTTCCCTGGGAGGGTTCAAGGGAGGGGCTTCAGCCCTTCCCTTGGGGAGGATGTTTGAAGGAGGGGGCTTGCCCCTTCCTTCATGGGAGAGCGTTGAGAGGGGCGTGCCCCTTTCATCAGCCCTGCGGGCCGGTCGATCCGGCCGGCAGGGCTTTGACGACGAAGCAAAGACGAGAGGCGGCTTTCGCCGCCTCTCGTCGAAGGGTCAGTCGGTATCCGGTCCCCAGAGCGGATTGCTCTCCGGGTCCTCGATGTGCCCGTAGTCCGGTTCGAAACCGCGAACCACAGCCCCGATCTCGTGACCGCCGATGCTCGTGCGCCCCTGCGCAACGAGGATGCTCACCGCAGTCGGATCGGCCTCGATGGCCCAGATCGCGTCCTCCATATCGTCGTGGGGACCGAGGTTTTCGATGGGGATAACGTCGCCATCCTCGTCGTAGCCGCCGTGCAGATACATCGGCGCCTCGGCCAGACGCTTTGCGGCAAGCTCGGCATCGCGGATAAGCCCGAAAGCCTGCTTGCGATCGCGCCAGTATTCGGCGCTGCCCCCGTCGATACGGATGATCTTTTGTTCGGTCATGTCATGCTCCTTTCTCTCGCTGACGGGAGGGTCGGGCACCGTAGCCGCGAGGGGTCAGGGATCGCGCAGCGACCGCCAGCGGCGGCGAGCGGGGGAGCCGATTTTCTGACGATGCCCTTGGGTATCGGCTGAAAATTGGGGGGACCGTGAAGTCCTTGACGCCGGAGTGGCTGGTGCATGATCCGAAGTCAGAGAGAGAAGAGCCCGCGGGCCCGCCGA
>JBKBRD010000003.1:12602-33790 GCA_046292405.1 Allobosea sp.
GGGTTTATTTTTGGGGGGCGTTTGTCTTCTTTGCGGGCGTTGGGGTTTGTTTACTTCCCTAACTCTGTTAGATATGACCCCCCGGCCCCTTCTTGCGCCCGCGACACTATTCGGTGGAACCGAAGGGGAGGTTTGGAGGGGTTTCCCCTCCATGGGTGGGGGAGTTTGAGGGGGCGGGGCTTTGCCCTGCACCTTCATGGGGTGAGTTTGAGAGGGGCGGCTTGCCCCCCTTTCATAAGCCCTGCCGAGCGGTCGATCCGGTCGGTATGGCTATTACGACAGGGGAAAAGGTGGCGAGCGGCTTCCGCCGCCCGCCACCTCGCTATCGGTATCGGTATCGGAAGTTGCTGACCGGGCGCTCGTAGATCTCGGGGTCGAGTTGCCCCGCGCCATCGGGGCCAATGCTGGCATCGCAGAGATAGGTGGTGAAGCGGATACCTGTCTGGGCAGCGATCTGCCGGAGGATGGGACCAAGGCCGGACAGATGCTTGTCCTCGACGGTCATCCATTCCGGGATCGGGCCATTGCACCACATGGCCGCAACGGGGTGGTGGTATCCGCCGAAGTCCGGGTCACCATCGACGGCATCCAGCAGATGCCAAGGATAGAACCCCCGGCCGCCGGATTCGAGATCGCCCATGCAGTCGCCGAGGGTCTGTTCAAGGGACTCGCGCACCGTCGGATCGCTTTCGTTCCGTAGCCGCCGCTGGACCTTTGCGCCCTCGCGGCAAGTCTTGAGATGGCCGTTGAGGGCAAGAAGCAGCTTTTCATGGAGGGACTGCGAAAAGCGAGTGTCGCACCTGAAGTAGTTCTTGCGCACCCTGGTTCTGATGCGGCCAAGCTTTCTTGAGAGATTGAGGAAATCGAGATCAGACATTTGTTTCTCCTTTCGTTCTGACGGGAGGAGCCTGCACTGTTGCCGCGAGGGGTCAGGGATCGCGTAAGCCGACCGCCAGCGGCGGCGAGTGGTGGAGCCGATTTTCTGACGATGTTCTTGGGCGTCGGCTGAAAATTGGGGGACCGCGAAGTCCTTGACGCCGGAGTGGCTGGTGCATGATCCGAAGTCAGAGAGAGAGGAGCCCGCGGCCCCGACCAGGGGTCGCGACATTATTCAGCGCAACGCCAAAGGGGAGGTTTGGAGGGGTCTCCCCTCCATGGGTAGGGAGTTGGAGGGGGCGGGGCGTAGCCCTGCACCTTCATGGGGCGAGTTTGAGAGGGGCGGCTTGCCCCCTACTCATTCGGGGAGCATCGGACCAAAAAGTGGTTTCCTGTTTTTGGAAATGATCCGATTCTCCGGCAAGGAAATCGGAGCGCCGGGCGCGAAGGCGCATGGCGTTCCGGTGGGGAATCTTGCGCTGAGCCGGCGGGCGCGACCCACCGTAAACATGGAAGGCCCGGCGGCTTGCGCCGCCGGGCCTCTGGCTTCCCGCTCAGAACGGGATGTCATCGTCGTCGATGAACTTGCCGTCGTCGTTCTCGGTCTGCTTCGCCCGGCTCAGGAAATCGACGGTCTCGGCGATGATCTCGCAGCCGTAGCGGTCGTTGCCCTCCGCATCCTTCCACTTCGTGTAGTGGATGCGGCCGCGAACCAGAACCTTCATGCCCGTGTCGCAATACTGCTGGACCGTCTTGCCGAGGCCGTTGAAGCAGGTGATGCGGTGCCATTCCGTGTCCTGAACCCGATAGCCCTTCTCGTCACGGACCACGCGGCCTTCCGAGTATTTGGGGCGCGACGTGGCGAGGCTGAAGTGGGTGATCGAGGTGCCGCCCTGGGTGGTGCGGGTTTCGGGGGCCTGACCGATGTTGCCGGCGAGGATGACGATGTTCTGCATTGTAAGTCTCCGTTGCTCCTCGGAGGGACCATCCCTCCGACGAGACCCGGCCAAGGCCGTCGGGAGACTCCCGCAACTGCCGCCCTTGCGGCAGCTCGCCCCTAAGGCCCGGAGTGGGGCGGGCAGCCGCGCTCGCGCGGCAACACGGTCCGGAGCCGCCGGGGTTGCTGGTGGAAACCGAACGGACTTAGGGGATCAGTCAGTCGGAGGGATTGGTGCCTTCGAGAGCCAATCGGGGACGCGCAGCAGAACTGGCATCCCTGCCGGTAGCAGCAGCGTGCTGGCCCTTGGAACCCGTATCCATGCCACCGGGCATCCCGATCTAACCCACTTCCCCGTCATGTTCACGCCCCGCTGGAAGGCTGTGTGGCCCGTGACGAGAAGGGCTATCGGGTCTGGAGCGCGGAACCGGCATCGCATCACCTGCATCAATGGCACGAGGTCAGGTCCGGCAGTATTGCGGCAAGGGTTTGAAGGTGATTGCGGCTGTGTTCACGAAATGAAGTGGAAGGATGCGGCTGGCCATCGACTGCACGGCGTCAGCGGGATTCACGCCGATGACCGGCTTCCAGAGCCGGGCAAAGCAGGTCGAGAAAGACGGCAGCGTGACCGCGATGACATGATTTCCTATTCTGAGCAGGAAGCCCGGAGCCCGGTGGTCCAGCCGTCGGGTTTCCATGAGACTGCGGGATCGCGCGCGCCGGCTCAGCGCGAGAACACCGACTCGCCGAGCGCGTTCAGATTGATGATGGCCGAGACGCCGATGACCAGGCCGCCCACGCCGCCCAGAAGGTTGAGCGCGAGGGTCGAGTCTATGGCGTTCTTCGTGACGCCATAGACGAGCGCGTAGCCAGCTATGACGGCGGGCACCGCGAAGAGGGCAAGCGCGATGAGGCGAAGAACAGGGTTCTTGGCAAAGCCCAGGACCGCGATCACCAAGACGATGGACAGCAGGGCCGCACCGAGCGCAGCGAAACCGGACATCAGGACGCCGGCTCCCGCGCCCCACGCGTATTGCGCGGCAGTAATGGCCGACATGACGGGCAAAGCGTAGATCGCGAGATTGTAGGCGATCACGCAGGCCGTGATGGTCAAAGAGATGGCGAGCAGGATCAACGTCATGGAAACCTCCAGCGAACGGTTGAGGATCACGACAGGCTGCCGGGAGATGCGCTCCGCCTGCGACTATTCTGCTTCGCCGGTTCTACAAGGATGCTCCAATAGAGGCTCGACCTCGCTTCCTGTCAAGGTTTGGCGGCTGAAAGCCGCCGAACGGCGGCGCTTACGCGCCGCCGTCGAACTTCATGACCGGGATGCCGAGCTTGCGGGCCTTGTCGGCGAGATTCTCCTGAATCCCGGTGCCGGGGAAGACGAGGATGCCGACCGGCAGCACATCCAGCATCGCGTCGTTGCGCTTGAAGGGTGCGGCCTTGCCGTGCTTCGTCCAGTCGGGCCGGAAGGCGACCTGCGGCACCTTGCGGTGGTCTGCCCAGCGGGAGGCGATCAGTTCCGCGCCTTTCGGGGTGCCGCCGTGCAGCAAGACCATCTCCGGGTGCTTGGCATGGACCTGATCGAGCCGCCCCCAGATCAGCCGGTGATCGTTGAAACCGGCGCCGCCGGTCACGGCCACCTTGGGACCGGCAGGCAGCATCACCTCGGTCTCGGCGCGGCGTTTCGCGGCAAGGAAGTCGCGGCTGTCGATCATCGCGGCGGTCAGGTTGCGATGGTTGACCATCGAGCCGCTGCGCGGCCGCCAGGCGCTGCCGGTGTGGTGTTCGAAAGCCTCGGCGGCGAGATCGCGGAAGAGTTCCATGCTGTTGCGCCGTTCGATGAGGGTCTGTCCCTCTGCCGTGAGGCGTTCGAGTTCGACCGACTTCACCTCGCTGCCGTCCTGTTCCCGCTGCATCCGGCGCTGCGCCTGCTCGTTGTCGTCGAGATCGCGTTCCACCCGGCTGGCGGCGCGGTGAAAGAGATTGACCGTCCCCCAGAGCAGCTCTTCGAGATCGGGCTCTAAGCGGGTGTCGCCGAGCGTCGCGACGAGGGCGTCGAAGATGTCGGTGACGGCACTGGCGACGGTATTGCCTTCGGGCAGCGGCCTGGGATCGGGTTCGTCCTGGAAAGGACGCCAGCCGTAGAGCTGGAGTTCGGTGAGGGCGTGATCGGTCTGGGAGGAGGTGTGGACCGGCTCGTCGCCTGCGGAATAGGTTTCGTTCGTCATCGGGAGCGTCCTTTGTCTGGAGACCGCGCCCATCGCGGCCTTCGCAGGCGTCGACGCGCACGGGCGGGACGGGTTGGCAGCCCTCGCCCACTCCGCGAGGGCCTCGATGGCCGGGTTCGGACTATTTTGACTTTCGCGATGCAAAGGCGGGGCTCGTCCCCGCCGGCGGAAAATAGTCCGAAAGCGGCCATTGCCTGCCCGGCCCGTTTGTGCGCCGATCGCCCTCTCAGAAGGCCGTGGGTGCGGGCCTCTCCGACGAAGGATGCGCCTGCCGATGGCCAGCGAACGAAACCGGCAGGCGACGAGTTGGGCCGCGCCTCCGAGAACGATTACATCCTCACCGCTCCATGAAACGGCGGATGTCCTCGGGATGAAGCTGATCCTTCAGGGCCGCCCTGAGGGCATCGGCGCCACGGCGTCGCAGATCATCGTTGAAGTCGCCCTCGACCGGCGTGAGCGTGACCGCCTCGATCCCGAAGCTCGCTGCTCTGGAGGCGAGGCTGTCTCTTGCGCCGTCCCCGGCCGGGTCGCGATCGCGCAGGACATAGAGCCGGCGCAGGGACGGCGGGAACAGGATGGCAGCGAGGTGAGCGGCTGAAAGCGCCGCCAGCATCGGCATGTGGGGCAGAACCTGACGGGGCGACAGCACGGTCTCGATGCCCTCGCCGGCTACGAGAACCTCAGCGGCAGTGTCGAAGCGGACTGCGTGGCCGAGAAGGTCGCCCATCGCCCGCCGCGGTGTTTCGACAGGTGCCTTGCCGGAACCGTCCGGGGCGAGCCAGGTGCGATGCGCGCCGGTCTGGTGGCCGGAGAGATCGGTGACGGCGGCGACGAGTGCCGGCCTGATCTCGGTGGGCGAATGCTCATCGGGCCTGTAATAGCACCGGGGATGGTAGCGCAGCGCGGCGGTGCCCGAGAGGCGGGTGATCGCCCGCCCGCGCAGGTAGATCTCCGCAAGCGTGCCGCCGATCGGCTGCGCCATGGCGAAGAGGCGGCGAGACGCTTCAGGCGAACCGGACGCCACGCTGGACGTGCTGCCGGTCGGCGTCTTCGTCTTCTCCGGTTCGGGATGCGGGAGAGCGAGGAAACGGCGCGCTTCCTCGGCCACGTCCTTGAAGTCGACGAGGCCAAGCGATTGCCGGATGATGTCGAGCAGATCGCCATGCTCCCCAGTGGCCATGTCGGTCCACTTCCCCGCCGCGCCCTTGCCGGATTCAGGCCCGGTGAGGCGGACAAACATGGATCGCCCAGGCGTGTTTTGCACATCGCCGACCAGCCAGTATCGTCCGGCGCGCTGGCCGGACGACAGATAATGGCGGCAGACCGCCTCGGCCTCCCGACCGAGACGGATCGCCAGTTCCGAGACATCGTGACGGGGCATCATGCTGCCTCCCGCTCGCCGATGCGCTCGACCGGCCAGCGGTCGAGAACCTTGCCGAGAACGGCAGGGCCAGTCCCATCGACCGGAACGAACATGCGCAGCTTCCATGAGATGATTTCGTGGAAGAGGCCATAGGCCGAGAGGCGCTGACGCATCATGTCGGTAAAGCCGGAGAGTTCGATCCGGTTCGCGCCCATGACGCGGACCCGCCGAAGCTGAAGGCCCTCGGCGAGATCGAGGATCGTCCGACCTTCCATCAGCGCCGCAAAGGCATCATCCGGCGTGACCGATGCGGTTCCGGTCTTGGTCGCGTTCGCGGCCCAGGCTGGAGAGACCTTCCGGCCGATGATGCGCTCGCCGGCGTCAGACTGGAGCCGATAGACGCGGGTGGAGTCATTGGGCAACCGCTTCCAGATCGGCAGCAACAAGCCCGTGACCATATGCAGGGTGCTGTCGGCAAACTCCGGCACTTCTGCAACCTCGGCCTCCCAAGCCGATGCGAAGACGTCCCGGTCGGCCTCGACCCAATGGGTTTCGCCCATCATTCTGACCGGGACGTTATGGGCCTCCATCGGCCGGATCAGGCGGACGCGGCGCTCGATCTCGCCATCATCCAGCATGACGCTCGTGCTGGGGATCTGCACCGCCGCGCGACCCGAGCGCTCGTTGATCAGCAGCTTCGCACGCGGATCATCGAGTTCGGCCAAGGCGGCGTCGAGCGTCACCGGCCGGTTGCGCTTGCGTTCGGTGATAGTCAGCAGGCTGGTCTCGGCCCCGGTGCGCGGATGGGTGTAGATCACCTGCCGGTCCGCCACCACGAAGCTTTCGGCGCGCAGCGTCTCCAGTCCGGCATCATAGGTGCCCGAGGCGATGGCGCCCTCAATCCGCGCGGTCAGAAGCTGCTCGAAGGCGGTGAACAGCACGCCCTGAAGCTCAATGGTCAGGGCGAGCAAACGGTTGAGAAACGTGGTGATCGCCGGCAAATCATCCTTGATGCCGTTCGAGTCCATCAGCTTCAGCCCCGTTGCGGCCTCGAACCGCTCCAAGCTGCATCCCTCGACCTTGCCCCGCACCAGCAGGAGATAGAGCTGGCGCAGCGCGTCGCGGGCGTAGTGGCTCTCCAGATTGTCTTCCGGGCGGAACAGGCCCTGACCGCCGGTCTGGCGCTGGCCGCGCGTGATCGCACCCAAGGTGTCGAGGCGGCGGGCGATGGTCGAGAGAAATCGCTTCTCGGCTTTCACATTGGTCGAGATCGGCCGGAACAGCGGCGGTTGCGCCTGATTGGTGCGGTGCGTGCGGCCAAGCCCTTGGATGGCGGCATCGGCCTTCCAGCCCGCTTCGAGGAGATAGTGGACGCGCAGCCGGGTGTTCTTCGCCGAGAGTTCGGCGTGGTAGCTGCGCCCGGTGCCGCCGGCGTCGCTGAACACCAGCACACGCTTGCCATCATCCATGAACGCCTGGGTCTCGGCGAGATTGGCCGAACCGGCGCGATTCTCCACGACCAGCCGGTCGATGGTCACGCTGCGCTTGCGAACGATCCGGCGCGAGCGGCCAGTGACCTCGGCCACGGTGTCAGTGCCGAAATGCTGGATGATCTGGTCGAGCGCGCCGGGGACCGGCGGCAGGCTGGCGAGGCTTGCGATCATCTCGTCGCGCCGCGCCACGGCCTCCCGGCTTTCGACTGGCTGGCCGTCGCGATAGACCGGGCGAGACGACAGGTTGCCCTCCGAATCCGTGAACGGCTCGTAGAGCTGGACCGGGAAGGAATGGGCGAGGTAGTCGAGGACATATTCGCGCGGCGACAGGTCCATTTTCAGGTCGCCCCATTCCTCGGTGAGGATCTCGGCGAGCCTCCGTTCCATCAGCGCCTCGCCGGTCGAAACGATCTGGATGACGGAGGAATGGCCCGCCTCCAGATCGCTGGTGATCGAGCGGATCAGCGTCGGGGTTTTCATCGACGTGAGCAGGTGCCCGAAAAAGCGCTGCTTGGCGCTCTCGAAGGCCGAGCGGGCGGCGGATTTGGCCTGCCGGTTCAGCGTGCCGGAGCCGCCGTCGCCGCCGGTGATGTTGGCGGCCTGCATCGCGGCATCCAGGTTGTTGTGGATGATGGCGAAGGCATCGGCGTAGCTGTCGTAGATGCGGATCTGCTCCGGGGTCAGCTCATGGTCGAGCAGCTCGTATTCCACGCCTTTGAATGACAGCGAACGGGCGGTGTAGAGGCCGAGGGCGCGCAGGTCGCGGGCCAGCACCTCCATTGCCGCGACGCCACCGGCCTCGATCGCCTCGACGAATTCCGCCCTGGTCGAGAACGGGAAATCCTCGCCGCCCCAGAGGCCCAGGCGCTGCGCATAGGCGAGGTTGTGGACGGTGGTGGCGCCGGTGGCCGAGACATAGACGACGCGGGCCTGCGGCAGGGCATGCTGGAGGCGCAGCCCGGCGCGACCCTGCTGGCTGGCGGCGACATCACCGCGTTCTCCCTTGCCGCCGGCGGCGTTGGCCATGGCATGCGCCTCGTCGAAGATGATGACCCCATCGAAGTCGGAGCCCAACCATTCGACGATCTGTTTGACGCGCGAAACCCTTTCGCCGCGGTCGTCGGAGCGCAGCGTGGCATAGGTTAAAAATAGGACGCCTTCGCCCAGAGTGATCGGCTTGCCTTGTAGGAAGCGCGACAGCGGCGTGACCAGCAGCCGCTCCATGCCGAGGGCGCTCCAGTCCCTTTGTGCGTCCTCCAGCAGCTTGTCCGACTTCGATATCCAGACCGCCTTACGCCGCCCTTGCATCCAGTTGTCGAGGATGATGGCAGCGGATTCCCGGCCCTTGCCGACACCAGTGCCGTCGCCGACCATGAACCCTTGGCGGAAACGGATGGCACCCTCGGCCTCCTCCGGCGCGGCGGACAGGCTGTCGAGCGTGTCATCGACCGTCCAGGCCCCGGCGAGGAAGCCCGTATGGGCCTCGCCGGCATAGATCACGGTTTCCAGTTGCGCCTCGGACAGCTTGCCGAGAATGTCGGCTGGCAGCATCGGCCGGTAGCTCGGCTTCGGCGGCGCGATGCTCGCCATCGACGCCGATTGCACGAGCTGGGTCGGATGCGCCTGCGCGCCGGCGATGCGGATGGTCTGGAGACCGTATTCCTCATAGATCGCATCGGAGAGGCGGCCGTCTTCGGCCGGTGCCCAATCGACGGTCTCATAGGCGAGCGGCACCCCCTCCGGCTCGGCCAGCGGCGCGGCGGGCGCAGCCCTCGCCGTTCGGTTGACATAGCCGCGCACGGTGCGGGGGACGGCAGGCCGCGCGATCGGCACGGCAACGCCGGGATCGACCGGCAGCCGCGCGGGCAACTGATCCGCCAGCCAGCCCATCAGCGTCGCCACGTCCGGCGCGACTCCGATTGCTGTCGGAAACACCGCAGGGTCGTCGGCGGGCAGCTTGTCGATGACGGTCAGCCGGGTTGGGATCGTGGTGCCATGCTTGGCATAGACCGACCCATCGACTGCGGCGGAAAAGGTGACGCGGCCGCGCTCCTGCAGCCGGGTCCAGGAGGCGGTCCATGCCGGATTGTCGGCGGCGAAGCTCGCCCCGGTGATGGTCACAAGCCGCCCGCCGGGCGCAAGGCGCGCCAGCGCCGAGGCGACATGGCGGAAGGCGGCATCGGCCATGCGGCCCTCGACATTCACCATGACCGAGAACGGCGGGTTCATCAGCACGACGGTCGGGACCAGGCCGGGATCGAGGTGATCGTCGATCTGGGCGGCGTCGAAGCGGGTCACGGAGAGGGCCGGAAAGAGAGAGGAAAGCAGGCCGGCGCGCATCTCGGCGAGTTCGTTGAGGAGCAGCGTGCCGCCGGCGATCTCGGCCAGAATGGCGAGGAGCCCGGTGCCGGCCGAGGGCTCCAGCACCCGGTCGGCAGGAGTGATCGCCGCCGCCGTCACCGCCGCAAAGCCAAGCGGGATCGGGGTGGAGAACTGCTGGAAGGTCTGGGCTTCCTCCGACCGGCGTGTATGCGTCGGCAGGAGCCCGGCGATCTTGCCGAGCTGCGGCAGGATAGCCGCCGATGACCCGGCTCTGCGGAAAAGCGCAGCGCCGTATTTGCGCAGGAAGAGGACGGTCGCCGCCTCGCAGGCATCATAGGCGGTCTTCCAGTTCCAGGCGCCGGTGGCATCGGAAGCGCCGAAGGCCGCTTCCATGGCGCCGCGCAGGGTTGCGGCATCGACACGCTGACCGCGTTCGAGATGCGGCAGCAGGAAACCGGCAGCGGTGAAGGTGGAAGCAGCCGTCTCGGCGTCATGGTCGAGTGGAAGCGGCGCGGCGGCGGAGGCCGCCGCGGAAGCAGAGATCATGTTCATCGGAGATTCCTTGGGAGAGCGGAATAGGACCGAGCCGCACGGCGCTCTCTCTCGACCGCACCGGCTCAAATCCCTTCCGGTCGCTCTCTCCCTCTCAAGCCGTGGCGTAAGCAGGCATGAAACAAGCGCCCGGCCGAGAGGCGGAGCGCTTGTCGGGGTCAGCCAAAACGGCGTCCGGCTTTGGTGAAGGTATATTCGTTGGCGGTGATGGTCTCATCCACCGCCTCACCCGAGGAGAGGTAGTCGTATTCGCGCTCAAGCTGGCGGTAGAGCCAACGGGCCAGATCGCGCAGCGCCTCAATCACGATCTCCTCGGCATCGGCGGTCATGTCCTGATATGTCTGGCTGTCGCGTTCGACGGAAATCGCCATGCAATACTCATGGTAGTAGCGACCACGATGGCTGGCCTCGGCGCGAAGCTGGTAGAAATTGCGTCGCTGGATTGCCTGAAGGGCATCGGCGATACCGTGCAGGGCCGTATCCTGCGGTGCATGGGATCGAATCTCGGCCGAGGCGTTCTTCCCATAGGAGTAGAACCCTTCCCAACAAGCGCCATCGCCTTGTGACCAGAAGCCTGAGAAGAAGATGCGCGGCTCCCGCCGCGAGCCGCCGCCATACAGGCGCACGGTGCGGGTCTTGAAGCGGATGCCGAGGATTTCCGCGATCCGCTGGAAATCCTCATAGACCGCATCATACCAGTCGTAGTCGAACCCGCCTTCGCGATACCAGGCGCGGGCCTTGTCCTTCGCCGTGTCGGAAAGCTCGTCGAGCCGATAGACCGTGGTTTCGATGATCTCAGGCATAGGGATCACCTCCGTCCAGGACGATCTCCAGCCAGCTGCCGCTATAGATCCAGTCCACGGTCTCGCCGGTGGCGAGATCGAGGGCATGCGCGCCACCACCGAAGGCGTTGACCCTGGCTTGCGAGCAGGCGGTCGCATACTGGAAGCCCCAGAGGCCCGACAGGCCGAACGCGGCCGCGCAGCGTTTTACGAACTGGATCACATGCTCGGGATCGCCGGTCTCATCGTCGCGCATCCAGAGCTGGGTGCCGCCATGCTCAGGCTGGATCGACAGAATGAATCCTTCCGAGGGAGGGTCTTCGGCAGCGTTTTCCTCTGAAAGTGCGTTGTAGAGGTCGAGCGCGCGGGCGGCGTTTTCCGGGGTGCCTACGTCGAGCAGGCAGGAGAAATGGGTGAAATAGTTAGCCATGTCGGACTCCTGAAACGAGAAAGCCCGGCGCGCGGCCGGGCGAAGATGTGGAAGAAGGTGTCAGGCGGCCTGGGGCAGATGGAGAAGCTCCGCCGCGGTCTCGCGCCAGTAGGGATCGACCAGTCGGGCCTCGAGCAGGCTGGCGCGATAACGATGATCGCGGGCTGCGCTGTGATCGACCCGACCGGAGGCGGCGAAGGCCAGCCCGCGCAAGCGGCTGGCTTCGGTGATGATGCGGCGGGCCTCCACGTCGGAGACGACGGGCTGCTGCCAGAGGACGATTCCTGCCCGGATCTCGCCACCGAGAACCAGGCCGAGATCGCCGTCCTGAATGACGACGATACGCGGGTGAAAGCGCAGCGTGTCGTCCGCGCTGACACGAATGTCGCCGCGCGCGACGCGCTGGCTGGCAAGGATCATGGCTTCTTCGGCGGATGCGGATTGACCGATGACGACCGTGCGGTCGAATTCATCGGCCTCGTCGAGGCCCTCGTAACCGGCCGTGCCCATGCAGGAGAGGCGCAACGGCAGCTTTTGGGCGTAGCGCAGCCGGGGCAACACCTCGCGCGTGATGACGTCGCCGACCAGGGTAAAACCGGGGTGGTGGGAAAGGGTCATGGGGTTTGCTCCACGACGGGCGGCGGAAGCCTCTCTTCCACCTGCAACCCGTCACGGCCAACCGACCCACCCTCTCACTCTCCTGTTGTCGGGGTGGATCAGCACCACGGTTCGCGGCGTCCCGCCCAGGTTCGGGCCAGTCCCTCGCTGACGAGAATGTCTCCGACGTCTCGTCCCTCGACGCGGATCGCCGCCAGGGTCCGGCCATAGCGGTCGGTTCCCTGGTGCAGGATTTCGATCCGCTGGCCTTTCAGAAGCTCGGCCAGCCTGATCTTCGATTGCAGCGCGAGGTCGGTTTCATACGCGCATTGCCCCTCGATCTCGGGGGCGTCGATGTTGAAGATCCGGACGGCCTCAGATTGCCGCGTCGTGCCCAAGCGAATGGAATCGCCGTCCCAGACGCGGATTTCGGCCGGTTCGCATGACGCCGTGCAGAGCAGAATGGAAACGACAATATGGCTGAGCATGGCGAATGGCTTTCATCTTGATGGAGCGAAATCGGCGTGATCGCCGACGGTTCTTTCCGATGCGGGTCGAGATCGCAATGCCGTCCGGCACGCAAGCGGCAATCGGCGGCGATTGTCGGGAGAAGGCCCGACTGCGCTTGGGCACCGGGCCTTGGGAGTGAGGCGCTTTCGCGCCTCAGCTCCACGGATCGAGTTCCAGCTTCACCATCTCCTCGTCGCCGTCGAACTCGTCGGCCGGCATGGCGGAGTGGGTTCCATCTCCGGCCTGAAACACGACGATGGAAACCATCAGCGTGGTGGCGAGGCTGGCGGCGAAGGCGGTGGCATCTGCATAGGACATGGGTTCCGGCTCCTGTCTTGGGAGGCGGGGGACCATCCCCCGCGCGACAGGCGCCCGAAGTGTCCGACCGGATCTGCAATCACCCTCGCGCGTTCGGCTCGTCCGAATCCGCGAGGGCGGCACGCTCGCGTAAGCCGACCCCTCGTGGGTTGATTGACAAAGAGACGGTCGGACCAAGGTTCGCGAATGGAAGCGGGGGTGGTGCTTCGCCTCTGACAGGATGCCGGGAATCCCGTCATAGATGCCCCGCCGCGCCAGCCTCGTTGCCGGGCTGATCTTCAGGATGTGTTTCAGGCTGGAGATGGAATCCGCTGTCCCGCTGCGAGAAGCTGACGGCGCAATGGTGACGCTGGACCTCGATCCGTCGCTGGCTGCGCGGCGATACCCCGATGGCCCGGTCTGCGCCAGGCACAGGCGTAAGGGCTGCTCAGTCCCATAGCCCATCGGCGATCTCGCGGGCGATAATTGCCCGAGCCTCCATCATCACGTCGTCGCCGGACGTGTCGATATGACCGTAGAACCGTGTCCGGGCGCCGTGCGCGCTCCAGTCCGCATAGCGGCAATATTCGCACCTATCGAGCCGGAAGGCGCGCATGTCCTCGGCCCAATGAGGCTTCGGCTCCACGAAGACGGTGACGCCGCCGCGCGTTTCCTCCCACGGAAGCGATCGCTCCATGGGAGGGTTGCGGCGGTCGTCAGCGAAGATTTCATCAACCGTCATGATCATGCGCCACCACCATCGGCGCTTGGAACGGGGCTGTCCGGATCGGTGGAATCAGGAGGATCGCGTTTGATTTCACACGCCTTCGTCCAAAAGAACTCGTCGCGCTCCAACATGCGCTCGAAATACACGTCGCCGATCTGGTCGTCGGGCGGCAGATCGTCATCGAAGGCGTCAGTCCACCATTCTTTGGCGATCTCTGTGCGCCAGTGCATCGCCTCTTCGCTGTCGAGAAAAGCGCGCACATCGGTTCCATAGCGATGTT
This sequence comes from Allobosea sp., assembly GCA_046292405.1. Taxonomy (GTDB): domain Bacteria; phylum Pseudomonadota; class Alphaproteobacteria; order Rhizobiales; family Beijerinckiaceae; genus Allobosea. The sequence continues at coordinate 26,006 of JBKBRD010000003.1, forward strand.
CATAAAGGGCGACATGAACAGTCTGAGGAATGGGCTGGCCGGGGTTGGGATGGTTGTCGGATGGCATGATCCTGTCTCCTGAAAAAAAAGGCCCGGCCGGGGCCGAGCCTATATGGGGTGGGGAGTAAGCGGGGCGACCGAGACCGCCCCGCTGGTGCGCGTCACTCGGCGGCGACCAAGGCCACCGGATCGTCGGCGGCATCGGCCGCGTTCTCATCGTCACCGGCGAGGAAATCGGGCAACGCCATGCCATTCTCGTCCTGATCGGCTGAGCCATCCACGGCCTGCGCGTCCACGGTGGGGCGCAGCGGCTCCGGCAGCCAGCCGGTATCGGCCAGAAGCCGCTCGGCCTCCTTCGCCATGTCGCCCTTCTTGAGATGCGCGATGAGATCGGCCGCGCGATCGCCGGCGCCTTCACGCACCGCTTCGAGGATGCGAGTCTTGGTCACGCGGCCGAGGTAGTTCTCGACCGTGGGTTTCCAGCCGGCTTCGACAAGATCGAGGCCGGTGGCCTGCGCCAGCCGTTCGGCCTCGGCCATGCGGCGGTCGAGACCGTGCTGCGAGATGCCATTCCCCGAATAGGGGTTCGGCCGCTCATAGAGCGCGTTGACGCCGAAGCTGACGCAATGGGCGAGCAGCGCCAGGCGGCTGGCATCGTCGAGGCCGTCGATCCAGCCCCAGAGCCTGTCGTCATCACCGGAGGGAATGTCGCCCCGCCAGGCGTCCGCGCGTTCGTCGATCATCTTCGCGGCGGCACTGTCCGCGAGCCCGGTCGCATCGGCCGGGAGATAGATGTGACGCACGGCGGCATAAAGGCTCGTTCCCGAGGTGGACGTGCGCTCGAAGGTATCGAGAACCAGCTTGTGCAGCAGGGCCGTCATGGCGACGTGCGGATTCTCGGCGAGCGCATTGCGCAGCGCCAGCGTCCGCCATGCGGTCAGGTCCGTCACCAGCCGCTCGGGCAGCGGTTTGACAGCATCGTCCTCTTCCTCGTCGGCGTCCGGGACCGGCTCGCCGCCGACAGTGATGACGGCGCGCTGCACGGCATCAGGGTCGGACGGGTCCGCGCCCTCTCCGGCATCCTCGCCATCGACCGTCTCGGGTTGCTCATCCTCGCGGCGGACGTAGCCGCTGCTGACGATCAACTCGCCCTCGCGGCCGATACTGACGAAAACACCGGCACGGGCGATGTCTTCCGGCGCGAAGGTGACGGGCCGGTTCTCGAAGGCTTCCAGCTCGGCCTCGATCTCCCCGAGACGCTGATCGGCCTCATCGGGGAGGTCGTCGGCTTCGGCATACTTGGCTTCGAGTTCGTCATACTCGTCGCGCAGCGCCTCGCGCGTGGCGCGCTCCTCTTCGGTCAGTTCCTGGGTCACACCGGCCAGCTTGCGCAGGCCGTTGGTGTGGCCGTAGGGCAGCTCGACCGCCGCGTCGATCCACTTCCAGCCTTGACCGGCGATCTCGTCGGCAATGGCGCGCAGCTTCTCGTCGACCAGGCGGTCGAGGAGCGTGACGTCCTGCAACCAGCCGCCGTTTTCCTCGGAGAAGAGGTCGCGCAGCACCGGGCCGCCCGCTGTCTCATAGGCTTCGACGCCGATAAAGCGGGCGCGCTTATCGGCGGCCGGAACCGTGGTCTCGGTCAGCATATTGCGGATCTGCCAGGGCTCCTTCTGCCACGACGTGCTGATGCGCTCCCAGACCTGATGCTGGCGCTCGTGGTCGGGGTTGACGGTGAAGGCTTCCAGCATCGCCAGCGTCATCTCGTTGCGCGCATAGGCATCGTGTAGTGTCGGCGCGACGGTGGCGAGGCGCAGACGCTGCATGATGTAGCGCGGCGTGGTCCGCCAGGCGTCGGCGATCTCCTCCTTCGACATGCCCATGTCGAACATCCGCTTGAACGCCTTGAACTGGTCGAGCGGATGCAGGGCGAGGCGCAGCAGGTTCTCGGCCAGCGAGTCGTCGACGGCCGAGGTCTTGGCGTCGGCCTTCTTGACGATGCAAGGCACAAGCCCTTCGGCCGGGAAGCGACCGGCTTCCACAAGGCGCGCGATGGACCTGTAGCGGCGGCCGCCTGCGGGTGTCTCGAAATCGCCGGTCTCATTGCCGTCCTCGTCGAATACGGCGCGGACATTGAGACCTTGCACGAGATCTTCCCGCCGGTCGATGTCATGGGTCAGGTCGTCCAGGCCGGCCTCCACGTCGATCTCGCGGACGTTGCTATCCGACAGTCGGATGCGGTTGAACGGAATATCGCGCGCCCGCGAGAACTCGATCATCTGAAGGGCGGGCTTCTTTTTCTTGGCAGCTCGGGCCATGGTGGTCATCTCCGCGACGGGCGGTCGTGAGCCTCTCTCTCGACCTCCAACCCGTCACGAAGCGAAGCGCCGCCCTCTTACTCTAAGAGGGCAGCGCTGTCGCAAGGACACGGGCTATTCAGCTTTGGAACAGCTCGTCAGTCGGCCTCGGCAACATTCGCGTTCGGGTATTCCCGCCGGTCGAAGACCGTGGCGGGGCCATGATCAGCGTGTTGAAGGGCGCCCTCTATGAAGAAGTGCTGCGGATCGAACCCTTGGTAGAAGGCATCGACCGCGGCATCCTCATCCTCTGCTTCGACCTCCTGGACGAAGCAGACCCACATCGCCCGCCGCTGGCGGACGAAGTAGCGGTTCATGGCGGGGACGCACTCGAATACCTCGTTGATGTCGCCGTCCGTCGCGGCGGCTTCAAACTGCTCGACGGCATGATTCCGGTCCGCGGCCTTGCACAGCCAGAACTCGTTCTCGGCGCCATGGCAGATGAGGAAGGTTTTCAGGGGCGTGGGTGACTGAATAGCAGGCATCTGCGTTCTCCGTGGCGGGCCGCCGGGAGCCTCTCTCCCGGCACCCAACCCGCCACGACCCAAAGCGCCGCCCTCTGTCTCCAGAAGGGCGGCGCTGCGAGCCGGAAAATCGCAAAGCCGGAAATCCGGCTATGTGCATCGGCGAGTTTCAGCAGTCACACCCCGCACATGCCCTCGCATTCGTTCGGCCAGAGGTCGAGCTGGCCATGATCGGCGGCTGTCGAAAGATCGGCCAGATCGAGCGGGACGGCGGAACGGTGAAGATAGACCTCGCCGCGAATGCCCCGGAAGCCCGTGCGGATGGCGGCATCGACCGACACGGCATCGGTCCACCCTTCGGGATCGTGGTCACGCATATGCCGCCAATAGGCATTGGAATGGAACGGGCAGCCGATGCAGGCGCTCTTGGGCGGGAGAGGATAGCCATGCCGCTCCAGCCAGCGCAGGCAGTCCTGGCGGGTCATGCCCCGTTCGATCAGGGGCCAGCGGTTGACCTGCCAGTCCTCAAACGAGGGCTTCATGCGCAACGCCTCGTCGAGAGAAATCCCGATCCATTGCTCGGCGACTGGCGATCCGGGCGAGCGGCGCCCCGCAATGCCAAGGAGTTCGCGCACCTTCCGCCGGATTGGGGTGATCTTGTAGTCCTTGGTGCATTGGCGGCGGATCATGCCAATGCTGATCCGCTCACCTGCCAGGACGCGGGAACCGACAATGACGGGTTCGCCGTTCTCGTCTTCATCATAGACGGGTAGTTCAGTCCCAGCGGGCGCGACCGTGCGTGTGAAGGCGGGGATCGAGGCCCACCGCTCGCCGCGTGCGCCGGTGAGCAGATCGGCGCGGATATCCCCGGCCGAGACGATATGGATGGGGAATGGCAGGACATTCGGCGATCCCAGCCAGGCAAGATGCTCATAGACCGCGTTCGGCTCCCAGCCGGTGTCCGCGAAGATCGCGCAATCCGGCATCGGGCCGATCTCGCCATGGGCAGCCATGAGGGCGAGCGTGGTCGACTGGACGCCGGCGCCGAGGCTGAGGACACGCAGGCGGATCTCGGCCGCCTGCGCAGGATCGGGGATCGAGCCGGGAAAGGCGAGCGCGTTCATCATGCTGCCTCCCGCTCATCGTCGGCCGCACCGAGCCCGTCCGCATCTGGCAGGAAGGACAAAATCCAGTCGGCCGCTTTGCTCGCCTGCGAGGCAGCGCGGACGACGGCCCGGTTGTCCTCGCGCAGCACTTCGAGCCAGGAGGCGATGTAATCCGCATGGCGGACGGTCGGCACAATGCCGAGGGAGGCACAGCAGAAGGCGGCCGAGATTTCCGCCACCAGCTCCTCGAAAGCGTATTTCCTGGTGCCGAAGGAACCGGAAAAATCGCGGTTCAGCCGGGACGCATGGCCTGTCGCATGACCCAGCTCATGCAGGGCCGTCCGGTGCCAGTTGATCGGCTCGAAATAGGCTTGCGGCGGCGGAACGACCACATGGTCGAGGGCCGGGACGTAGTAGGCGCGGTCGCCGCCGATGCGGAAGTCGATGCCGGTCGCCTTGATGAGCGCCTCGACCCTCGGCTCGACCAGTCCGGATGGCGGAGGCGGCATGGCCACGGCAATGTCCTCGGGCAGGCCCTCGCACTGCGCGGTGTTGAACACCGTGAACCGCTTCAGGAACGGGATCTTCCCCGGTTCCTCGCCGGTCTCTCGCGCCCGCCGCTTCTCGTCCTCGGGCGTGAAGCGATCGGCATAGACGACGGTTGTGCCGCACTCGCCCTTGCGGACATTGCCGCCGAGCGAAAGCGCCTGGCGGAAGGTGAGCCAGCCCTGTCCGGGGAAGCCGTGCTGGACGACGGCGCCCCACAGGATGAGGATATTGATGCCGCTATAGGCGCGGCCGGTGCTGGCGTTCTGCGGCAGGCCGAGCGGGGCCTGGGCCGTGGCCTTGCCCCAGGGCTGGACCCAAGGAAAGCGCCCGGCCTCAAGCTCGGCGATGATCTTGTCGGTGATCTCGTCGTAAAGGTTCGCCCGATCCGCGCCGGAACGGGGGGTATGGTCGTATCTGGACATCGCGGTTCTCCGCGACGGGCGCCGGAGACCTCTTCTCCAGCCCTCAACCCGTCACGGCAAACCCCGTCTGCACTCTCACTCTAAAGCGGCGCTGCCGCCGATCACGGCGGCGCGGTGCCGTGCCCAACCGCAAGTTCGTCCGTGGTCGGCGGTTCGAACATCTTCGACCAAGCGAGAAGATCGTTCGGATCGACAGCCGCATCGGCAGGCGCATCGCGGTTGCGGGCGATGATCCGACGCTGCAACTCCTCGACGGGGACGTCGAGATAGTGAAGCCGGGTCTCGCAGCCGAGCGACTGCGCAACCGCCCGGTAGGAATCGCGCTCCTCTCTTGACCAGAAGCCGTTCTCCAGAATGACGTCGTTTCCGGCGGCCAGAAGGCGTTGGGCCAGACGCCATTGCAACTGCTCGACACGCGCGCGGCCGCCCTCGTCGTAGAGCTGGAATCCGAGCGTGGACATCCATTCATCGGGAGAGAGGCGAAGCCCCTTTCCCTGATTCTCAAGCTGCCGTGCCAATGTGGTCTTGCCCGAGCCGGGAAGCCCACAGATGAGATGAAGTATAGGCATTGGGACAGTGTATCGCGAGGCGAGCGCGTCCACCACATCACTGAGTCCGGCTGAGACCTACCCAGGGGGCGTTGCGGGGTCTCCCCGCAGAAGGGGGTGTGCCGGCAACGCAGTGCCGGCCAGGGGGAAGGCTTTCCCCCGCAAGAACCGACAACCGCAAAAGCGTAGAAGTGCAAGTAAGCAATACCTGACTTCACCTGCCGCTATAGCCAAACGAGCAACCTGCTTTCGACGTTCGACCATCTTGGTATATCCCCTACAGGGGGATAGGATATGACGATGACCAAGCCATCCCAAACTCACCAATCCCACCCGGAGATCGTCAAGCGGCTGAAGCGCGCCGATGGTCATCTTCGCGGCGTCATCGAGATGATCGAGGGCGGGCGGCCGTGCCTCGACATCGCCCAGCAGCTCCATGCCGTCGAGAAGGCTATCGCCCAGGCCAAGAAGACACTGATTCAGGATCACCTCGACCATTGCCTCGAAGAAGTGGTCGGGCCGCTCGGGCGTGATCGGCGGCAGTCGATCGACGAGTTCAAGGAAATAGCGAAGTATCTGTGATGTTGGCGATCCTCGAAAACCGGACCTATCGCCACCTCTTTCTGGCACAGGTCATCGCACTGGTGGGAACCGGCCTTGCGACGGTGGCGCTGGGCCTGCTGGCTTTCGAACTGGCGGGGGCGGAGGCCGGCGCGGTGCTGGGGACCGCGCTCGCCATCAAGATGATCGCCTATGTCGGTGTCGCGCCGGTCGCATCGGCATTCGCCGAGCGTGTGCCGCGGCGCGCCATGCTGGTGGCGCTCGATCTCGTCCGCGCCGCCGTTGCCGTTTTCCTGCCTTTCGTCACCGAGATTTGGCAGGTCTATGTTCTGATCTTCGTGCTGCAATCGGCCTCGGCCGCCTTCACGCCGACCTTCCAGGCGACGATCCCCGACATCCTGCCGGACGAGAAGGAATACACGCGCGCGCTGTCGCTCTCCCGGCTGGCCTACGATCTGGAAAGCGTCGTCAGTCCGATGCTGGCGGCGGCACTTCTCGCCTTCATCTCGTTCCATAGCCTATTCGCCGGCACGGTGATCGGCTTCCTCGTCTCGGCGGCTCTGGTGATCTCGGTCGTCCTGCCGAGTCCGAAACCGTCGAAACCTCGTGGTATCTACGACCGCACGACGCGCGGCATCCGCATCTATCTGGCGACGCCGCGCCTGCGCGGGCTGCTGGCGATCAACCTCGCAGTCGCCTCGGCGGGCGCGCTGGTGATCGTGAATACGGTCGTTTACGTGCAGGCTGTCTATGGCCTCGACAACCAGGCGATGGCCCTGGCCCTCGCGGCGTTCGGTGGCGGCTCGATGGTCGCGGCGCTTGCGCTGCCGAAGCTGCTGGACTCGATTCCAGATCGAACGGCGATGCTCGGTGGCGCATCGCTGCTGGCGGTGGGAACACTGGCGGCGGCGGCGCTGCCGGGCTACGGCTGGCTGTTGCCGCTGTGGTTCCTGCTCGGTGTCGGCTATTCCACGGCACAGACGCCATCCGGCCGGCTGCTCCGGCGCTCGGCCAATCCCGAAGACCGGCCGGCGCTGTTCGCCGCGCAGTTCGCGCTTTCCCATGCCTGCTGGCTGATCGCCTATCCGCTTGCCGGGTGGGCCGGCGCGACGCTCGGCCTGCCGATGACGGCGATCATTCTGGCCGCGCTGGCCGCTGTCGCGATCGGCATCGGCTTCGCCGTCTGGCCTGCCGACGATCCAGAGGTGCTTGAACACGGTCATGCCGATCTGTCGGCCGACCATCCGCATCTCGCAGAAGCTGGGCATGGTCGACGCCATGCCCATGCCTATGTGATCGACGACATGCACGCGGCTTGGCCGCGTGAGCGCTGATCGCGCTCCCGTCAGGTTCTCTGGTCCGGCTCCGAGGGGAGCGCATATCGGATAACACGCAGATGGTCATCGTCCTCCAGCGTGACTTCAAGCACCTGGTTCACAAGGTCTGGATCGGCGTCAAGTTCGAGCAGGGCTTGCTCGAACAACTCCAACTGGAGGGCTCGCGTCATACCCTCGGGGCCATTGAGGCAGACCAGGCCGGCATGCAGATCGACACGGGCATATTGCCCTTTCTCGCCGGGGCGCGAGGCTGCGCCCCGGAAATCGACGGAATTGCGGGTCACGAAGGTCCAGTCGTCCTCGATGATGAGGGGTAACCGTCCGGTCTAACCGCTCTGCCGCGGTGTGAGAGTGCGGGATAGTGTCCACCATTGATAGTGGACACTGTGGTGATGACGTGGCGCGTCGGACGAAGCGGCTTTGGACGGATGAGGAGAAGCGGTC
>JBKBRD010000004.1:0-33345 GCA_046292405.1 Allobosea sp.
CCGCCGTGAGGCGGAGCACGCCATGACATTGAAGAAAATCGACCTGGGGGACAGCGGCGAATGAAAAAAACCGCAGAAGCCCGAGCATTCCATAAGACGAAGCTCGGCACGATCTATCATGCCGACAGCCTTGACGTAATGGCGGCCATGGCGCCCGCCAGCGTCGATTTGATCGTGACCAGCCCGCCCTTCGCGCTCACGCGCAAGAAGGAATACGGCAACGAGCAGGAAGATGAATACCTCGAGTGGTTCAAGGCGTTCGCGAAGCAATTCCACCGCATCCTGAAGGACAGCGGCAGCTTCGTCATTGACCTGGGCGGGGCGTGGAAGCCTGGTGCGCCCGTCCGCAGCCTGTATCACTTCAAGCTGCTGATCATGCTGTGCGAGGAGTTCGGTTTTCACTTGGCGCAGGAGTTTTACTGGTGGAATCCGTCGAAGCTGCCGACGCCTGCCGAGTGGGTGAATGTCCGGCGTATCCGCGTAAAAGACTCGATAAACACGGTCTGGTGGCTGTCGAAGACGGAATGGCCGCGTGCGAGCAACCGGCGGGTTTTGCAGCCTTACAGCCCCAGCATGCACGCATTGCTGGCCAACGGCTACAAGGCCAAGCTCCGGCCGTCTGGTCACGACATTAGTTCGAAGTTCTCGATCAACAACGGGGCTGCAATCCCGCCAAACCTGCTTGCGATTCCGAATACCGAAAGCAACAGCAATTATATGCGCTATTGCCAGGACAACGGCATCAAGGCCCACCCTGCGCGGTTCCCGGCCGATCTGCCGGAGTATTTCATCCGAATGCTCACCGATCCGGGCGATGTGGTTCTCGATCCCTTCGGCGGTAGTTGCATAACCGGCGAGGTAGCCGAACGGCTGAAACGCAAATGGGTCTGCGCGGAATTGTCGAAGGACTATCTGACCGGCGCATTGGGTCGCTTCAAAAACCCGGCGAATGAGCGCGCTGTCGCGAAAAACGACGACGGCTACTACAAGATTCCGCGCCCGAGCCTGCTTTGGAACGGGCCTGACCCCGTGCTTCTCGCGAAAGATGGCGGCCGTAAACGCCCGGCGTCGATGACGAAGCCGAAGTCGAAGGCGACGCCGCGCGGTAGCGGTGACAGCGGGTCAGATTTGCCAACCTATCCCATCGCAGCCCGATCCCAGGAGGACTAGCGGTGCCGCTCTCGTCTCAGAAGGCAGGGCTTCTAGGCCGCTTTGAAGAGGCAGCCAGGGCGGGCGGCTGGAACGTGCTGTTCCTGTCCAAGAATGAGCATCCTGCACGCTACCGGCTCGTGCGGGGCACAGACACAATGCTGGTGCGCGTGTTCATCTGGCAGATTTCACATGGCGGCCGAGCCAACCTGCCGAGCGAGTATCGTATCCAGAATACCGGCGTGCCTGAGCTGCAGTCGGAGCCAGGCTATCGCAACATCATCCTGGGCTGGTGGCCCGCGATCGACGTGTTCGCCGGTTGGGATATCCGCCAGCACCTGGGGCCGGTCGCCAATTCGCCCTCGATGCAGATCAACGAAGAGCCGCTCCGGAAGGCCCTGATTTCGGGCTTCGCGCCCTACAAGAACCAGATGGGCGAAACCGCGATAGCCATCCGGCCGGACTTCATGGCGACGTATATCGAGTTTCTTGAGGCATTGCATGACAGCGGCCGGATTCCGAAGGAAGCGGCAGTTCTCGATAAACTCAGCACCGACCCGGACGCGGTGCCGGATGAGGAGATTGAGGACACGGTGCCGGGCATGCGGAAGGTTGCGATCGTCACCACCAAAAAGAAGCTCCGAGCGCTTGATTTTGGCCGCCGCGTTCTCGGCGCCTATAACCATCAGTGCGCTATGTGCGGAACGCAGCTTCGGCTGATCGATGGGGCGCATATATTGCCTGTCGAGCATGACGAGAGCACTGATCAGACCTCGAATGGTATCGCTCTCTGCCCGCTCCATCACCGTGCTTACGATCGGGGCCTAGTGGCCTTCGACCACCTGTTCAATGTCACCACCAACGAGACGATGGTTAAAAAGCTCAAGGCCGATTCTCGCGACGGGGGGCTAGCAACTTTCCGTAAAAACCTGCGCCCTGTCCTGGTGATACCGCCTGACAAAAAAGACCGGCCGGCAAGGAAAATGGTCGAGAAGGCGAATGCGCTGCGGGGATGGAAGTAACGAACAGGAGCCGGGGGGCTATGCTTAAGAAGATCATTTCGATTAAGAACGTCGGCCGGTTTCGGAATTCAGCCGCATCGGGCAATCCACAGCTTGCAAGACATACATTTATTGCTGGGGCCAATGGGTACGGCAAAACAACACTGTGTGCCGTTCTGCGTTCCCTGCAAACCGGTGACCCGGCTCATGTTCTTGGCCGCAAGACCCTAGGAGCGACCGACGCGCCGTCGATCGAACTGTTACTGGCCGGCGGGCAAGCCCGTTTCGATGGTACAGTATGGAGCGCGACAAAGCCTGAAATCGCCATATTCGACGGCGTATTCGTCGCGGATAATGTCCATTCCGGCGAAGTGGTAGACATCGAGCACAAGCGCAACCTCTATCGCGTAATCGTCGGTGATGCCGGCGTGAGGCTTGCAGCGCAGGATGCTGATCTAGCTGCCGAAAGCCGCGCCAAAACCGGTGAGATAAGCGCAGCGAGTAAAGCGGTTCAGACGCATGTGCCGGCTGGCATGAAGCTGGACGCCTTCATTGCCTTACCTGAAACTGCCGACATTACCTCGCAGATCGAGGCGCAGGCGCGGAGCGCGGAGGCGCTGCGACAGGCTGGAACACTGCGCGCCCGCCCTGCCCTCGCAGAATTTGCTATTCCGGCCTTGCCGGCGGATTTTGCCGATCTGCTGATCCGCACTATCGAAGACATTGCGCAGGACGCGGAGCAAAGGCTGTCAGCGCATCTGGCTGCGCATGGCATGGAGCCCAACGGTGGCAACTGGATCGCCGACGGTCTCGGTCATGCCGACGATACATGTCCGTTTTGCGGGCAGGATATTCAGGGTCTCCCGCTGATCACCGCCTTCCGGGCCGTATTCAGCGAGCGTTATGCGGCGCTGGCCGGAGAGATCGCCTCCATGAAAGCGGACGTCGCGCGGGACATGGGCGATGCCGCGCTGGCCCGGCTTGGAACCGTCGCGGAGCAGAACAAAGGCGGCGTTGAGTTCTGGCAGAAATATTGCGAGATGAATGCCCCTGCCCTCGCATTGCCGGTCGAGGCCGTCGAGGCGATCCGTGCGCTTGGCGCCGCGGCGATCGAATTACTCGATCGGAAGGCTGCCCTTCCGCTCGAACGGATTACACCGGACGAAAATTTTGCCACTGCACGAGCCGCCTATGACCGCGCGGCCGCTACCATCGACGCGGTGAACACGGCCATCTGCACGGCAAATGTCTTGATCGCCAACAAGAAGACAGCAGCCGATGCGGGCGACCTAAAGGCGGTCGAGGCAGAAATGGCCTGCCTGACGGCGATCCAGACCCGGCACCGCGCGGACGTGTCCGACCTTTGTGCCGTCCATACGAAGCTTTCCGGCGAAAAAGATGCCATTGAAGCCCGCAAGGAGGCGGTCAGGAAGCAGCTCGACTCGCACACTAGGACCGTGGTGAAGCCCTACGAGCGGCGCATCAACGAATATCTGGTCGCGTTCAACGCTGGTTTTACTATATCCGAGACAAAGCACGCTTATCCGGGCGGCGTTGCCACATCGAGCTATCAGCTCGTCATCAACGATACGGCCATCGACCTCGGCGACAGCAAAACGCCGGGCGATCGGCCAAGCTTCAAGAACACTCTCAGCGCCGGCGACCGCACCACGCTCGCCCTGGCGTTTTTCCTCGCGCATTTGGAACGCCACCCATCAGCGTCCCAAATGCTGGCTGTATTCGATGACCCTTTTAGCAGTCAGGACGCCTTCCGCCGCCGACAGACCGTACATGAGATCATGAAGGTGGCCGGGAAATGCGCCCAAGTGATCGTGCTTTCGCACGATGCGACTTTCCTCAAGCAAGTATGGGACAAATCACCGCCCTCAGAGCGCGTCTCACTGACCATTGCGGATCACCGCGCTCAAGGCTCAAAAATCATGCCAGTGGACCTGGACCATGCTTGTCGCGGCAGAACCGCCACCGACATCGACGACCTGCAAACCTACCTCACAACGGGCGCGGGTGGCTTGCTCGACATAATCCGCAAGATGCGCGTCGTGCTCGAAACCCATTGCCGCACCACCTACTCTGGCAGCTTTCTTGCCGATGATTGGCTAGGCGATATGGTGCGGAAGATCCGCGCGGGTGGCGCAGATCATCCAGCGCAAGCGCTCTACGACGAACTGGATCAGATCAATGGCTATACGAGCCAATATCACCACGGGGAAGACATGGCCGATGCTACGCCGGATCAGATTGAACCAAGCGAATTAACCGGTTTCGCACGGCGCACCCTACGGATTGTCAATGCTTTGCAGGCGTAGCGTGCCGAGTCACCAGCATGATCAATATACTACAACAGGAACTATATTATTTTGCGCCAGTTTCACATTGATCTTCTAACTGACTTGATGCCGGTAGCCCGCCAGGCGCTCGCTAGTCGGTTTGAATGGTATTCGCATGTGACATGGGGCTGCAATGAGCCGGACATTCGCCAAGCAGGGTTGGAATGTCGCAGCCCGCTGGAAGCTCGTGCCCCTCGGCTCATCGTCGATATACTTGGCGAAAGAGCCCATGAGATCGCTTGTCTTCACCCCTTCGGAGCTAGGTTGCCGTTATTCCCAGAACGGGGCCACAACCCACTGAGGTTGGCGGTTCATAGGGACGACCTACCCTCTCAGATCGGGTTGGATTGGTCACACGACAGCGTATTTAACTTGGCCGACGTGCTGCAGGAAGAGAACCCGCAGCGCGATCCGGTCGAAATATTCGTCGAGGTTGTTGATCGTCGTGGATCCGTGGCTTGCTACGAGCCGATCCCGCTTGCTGCACTCCGGTATCATGTTGACGGCCTGCGCATCGACGATCCGTCTGACTGGCCCACGCTGACTGCCTAGCAAGACGCCGGATGCATCTCTAACGCCTATGCATAAATCAAGAATTATGCACAGCCTCCTCGACACCGAGATATCAGCGGGTTACGCTGTGCATATTATATGTGCGCAATGCGAGCCCGATTCATGACCTTCACCTATGGCTATGCCCGGGTCTCGACCGATGGTCAGACCCTCGATGCGCAGGTCGCCCAGCTCGAGGCCGCCGGCGCGACGCGGCTGTTCAAGGAGAAGGCGTCTGGAGCCAAGCGCGATCGGATCCAGCTCGACAAGATGCTCTCCACCCTGAACGCCGGCGACGTCGTGATCGTGACGCGTCTCGACCGCCTGGCGCGATCGACGCGGGACCTTCTCAACATCCTCGGCGTCGTCGCAGACAAGGGCGCAGCGTTCCGCTCTTTGGGCGATGGCTGGGCAGACACCACGACCGCTCACGGCCGGCTGATGCTGACGGTGCTGGCAGGCCTGGCGGAATTCGAGCGCGAGCTGATCCGCTCCCGCACCGGCGAGGGACGCGCCCGCGCCAAGGCTCGAGGCGTGAAGCTCGGCCGGCGGTTCAAGCTCACGCCGCACCAGCGCGAAGAGGCGGCCCGCCGCCGTGATGCCGGCGAGGAATCGATGACCGAGATCGCCAGGAGCTACAATGTTTCGCACTCGACGATTTCACGATTGAGGGCGAGATGAGATAGGGGCGCGGCAAATCGCTTGAGCGACGGCGGGATGCCCGCGGCGGTCATGCTGACGTTTGCGTCACTCGCTCAGAGCATCGAGGATCGGGCAGCGCGGGGCATCGCCGCCCTCACAAAGAGCGGCCGTCTCGGCGAGAGTCTGTTCCATCCGGCGAAGATCGGCGATCTTGCCCTGGATGCTGGTCAAATGTGACAGGGCCGCCGCCTTGACCTCGCCGCAGGCATGACCGCCTTCCGCCAGACCAATCAGGTTGCGGATCTCGTCGAGGGAAAAGCCGAGCTCGCGGCTGCGCCGGATGAATGTCAGTGTCTGGACCTCTGCCAGCCCGTAGACCCGTCGGCCGCCTCCGGTGCGCGGCGGCGCCGCGAGCATTCCGATCCGCTCGTAATACCGGATCGTCTCGATATTCACGTTAGCCAGGCGCGACAGCTCTCCGCTGGTGAATGACGTGGCTCTCGAAGGCGTGATCGCATCCATGCAAAATTCCCTTGCTCCTGTAGTCACTACAGGAGGCACGATAGCATGGTCGATTATAAGCGATAGGGAATTCGAAGGATGGTTCTTTTCAAAACAGCAGCGTCAGGCCTTCAGCCAGACCGGGACGCCGTGCCCGGAACCGGCAACGGCGTGCTGGCGGCTGGAGGCATTATCGCGGCGCTCGGCGCCTCGTCCTGCTGCATTCTGCCGCTCGTGCTTTTCAGCCTCGGCGTCAGTGGGGCCTGGATCGGCAACCTGACCGCACTCGCGCCCTATCAGCCCGCCTTCTTCGCTGCGGCGTTGGCGTTTCTCGGGTTCGGCTTCTGGCGCGTCTATCGCCGGCCGGCATCGGCCTGCGCGGATGGGAGCGTCTGCGCCAAGCCGGGATCAACCCGCATGACGAAGATCGGCCTCTGGGCGGCGACGGTACTCGTTCTTGGGGCCGTCAGCTTTCCCTACACCGCGCCCCTGTTCCTTTAGATTTCCGAATTTCACGCTCATCCCAGGAGACCAGATATGAAAACCCTGTTTCGCACGATCGTGACCGTTGCCGCCTTGACCCTCACCGGGGCGGCTTTCGCCGCACCGCGCACCGCTACGCTTGAGGTCCAGAATGTCACCTGCGTGACCTGCGCGCCGATCGTGAAGAAGACGTTGTCGCGCATCTCCGGCGTCAGCCAGGTCGCGATCGTCGAGCGCGGCGGCATGGCCACCGCAACCGTTTCCTTCGACGACGAGAAGGCAACAGCGGAAGCGCTCGCTCAGGCCGTTACCAATGCGGGCTTTCCCGCGACCGTCAAAGACGTGAAGAGCGCGCAGTCGTCTGCGCCGCTACACACCGCCCTGGCGCGTTGATCCCGAGATCGACATGAAGGACCTCACCCTGATTCGAGTGGGCGCCATCGGCACGGTCGTCGCGGCGATCTGCTGCGCCACTCCTATTCTCGTGATCTCGCTTGGGCTGGTGGGGTTTTCGGCGTGGGCGGCCAAGGCCGATTACGTTTTGATCCCGTTCCTGATCGCCTCGATCGCGCTGGTCGGCATCGGACTATACCGGCGACAGATCTCCTCTTCGGCGGCGGTCGACTGCTGCCAGACTGATCGAAACACCAGAAAGCTGACGTCATGAGTGATTGCTGCGCCACAAGCGCAAAGAATGGCAACGATCGCTACGATCTTGTCGTGGTCGGAGCTGGCTCGGCCGGGTTCTCAGCCGCAATCACCGCAGCCGAGCAAGGAGCGCAGGTCGCCCTGATCGGCCACGGCACGATTGGGGGTAGCTGCGTCAACGTCGGCTGCGTGCCCTCAAAGGCGCTGATCCGGGCCGCCGAAGCGGTGCATCATGCCAACGCTGCTGCCACGAAATTCGCGGGCATCGCGGCGCAGGCGCACGTGACCGATTGGAAGGCGCAGGTTGCCCAGAAGGACGCTCTGGTCGCCGGCCTACGCCAGGCGAAGTACACCGATCTCCTGCCGGCCTACAACAACGTCGCGTATCACGAGGGTCGCGCGCGCTTGGTCGAAGGCGGCGTCGAGGCCGGCGGCCAGCGCTTCGCCAGCGATCGCATTATTATCGCGACCGGGACGCGTCCGGCGCTGCCCACAATCCCCGGCATCGCGGATGTGGATCCTCTCGACAGCACGGCGGCGCTCGAGTTGACCGAGCTGCCGCGCTCCATGATCGTGTTGGGTGGAGGCTATATCGGCGTCGAGCTTGCCCAGACCTTTGCCCGCGTCGGCGTCGAGGTGACGCTCGTCTTCCGGAGCCGCTTGCTCCCGGAGGCGGAGCCGGAGATCGGCGCAGCGCTTGCCGGCTACCTGGAGAACGAGGGAGTCACGGTGATCGGCGGCCTGGCCTACGAGTCCGTTCGCCGCACGCAGGACGGCGTCATGCTCACGGTCATTCGTGACGGGCGGCCCGAGACGATCTCAGCCAAACGGATTCTCGTCGCAACCGGGCGCGCGCCCAACACCGAGGAGATGGGGCTGGCCGAGGCTGGCGTCGCCCAGACGCCCACGGGCGCCATTCTGGTCGATGACCGTATGCGCACTTCCAAGGCCGGCGTCTACGCCGCCGGCGACGTCACCGGCAAGGACCAGTTCGTCTACATGGCAGCTTATGGCGCAAAGCTCGCCGCGAAGAACGCGCTCAACAGCGACAGCCTGCGCTACGACAATTCCTCGATGCCGGCAGTGGTGTTCACCGACCCGCAGATCGGAAGCGTCGGGCTCACCGAAGCACGGGCGCGGGCCGCCGGATACGACGTGCGCACCGCCGTGCTCTCGCTCGACAACGTGCCGCGCGCGCTCGCCGCCCGCGACACCCGTGGGTTGATCAAGCTCGTGGCGGATCGCGGCACCCGAAAGCTGCTCGGAGCGCACATCCTGGCTCCAGAAGGAGCCGACAGCATCCAGACGGCGGCGATCGCGATCCGGTGCGGCCTCACGATCGACGACCTCACCGACGCCATCTTCCCATACCTGACGACCGTCGAGGGCCTCAAGCTCGCAGCCCAGGCGTTCGATCGCGATGTCAGCAAGTTGTCCTGCTGCGCGGGATAGCTGCCCAAACCGGTGCCGAGTACGAGACATGTTGACCAGCAACCGAACAGAGACGGCCGTCGAGATCAGGCCGGGTGTGCATCGCCCCGACTGGTCAGTCGTGACGACGCCAGCGGCGCGCGCTGCGCTCGGCGGCCGCACGGCCGCTCGAGCGGGACTGCTCGATATGTGGTCGCATGCGCTCGAGGCGGCCGAAGACCTGGTATGGCGAGCGACTCTGCGCCTTTACGGCGATAGTGGTCGTCCTCCCCGCGTTGACGAAATTGCAGACGAGGCGAACCTCTCGGAGGATCGGGTCCGCGCCTTGCTGCGCAAGCTGCAGCTGCGCGACCTTTTAGGCATTGAGCCTGGTACGGACACGATCCGGTACGCCTATCCTTTCACGCAGGCGGAGACGGGTCACTTGGTGTGGCTCAAAGGGAAGGTTCTGTATGCCCTGTGCGCCATCGACGCTCTTGGCGTCGGGGCCATGAATCGCGCCGATGTCACGGTGCAGTCGACCTGCCGTATGTGCAGCGAGATGATCCGAGTGGAAACCAGCGACGAGGGCCGCGCCATCCTCAGCGTGTCGCCATCGGATGCGGTCGTCTGGTACGACTTCGCCTATGGGGGAGATGCGGCAGCGAGTTCATGCTGCCCCACGATCGCGTTCTTCTGCTCCAGCAAACACCTGCTGGGCTGGCTCGATGAACAGATACCGCGCCGCCAGGGCGTCAGCTTAGCGATGGACGAGGCACTTGAGGTCGGCCGCGCGATCTTCGGTCCTATTCTCCGGGAGCCCTCGTCGAAAAACCAGGCCGGACACACGGGGTCCGCTCGTCGCCATGCCTAAGGCTGGTCGGCAGCCCCGGTCAAAGCATGTAGCCAATGTCCGACGCGCCCGTGGGGTAGGCGAAGATCGTGCTTTTGATGGCTTCTGCCGTGATCCCTTGCTGGATGGCCAGCGCGAACAGATTGATGATTTCATCAGCGTGCGGCCCGACCAGATGCGCGCCGAGAATTCGATCTGTCTTTTCCTCTACCATGACCTTGAACGCATAAGTCGGTTCGGCCGCCTGTCGCGCTGTAAACCATTCCGACGCCGTCTGGTGCTGCGTACGGAACCTGAGACCCTGTGCGCGCGCGTCCCGCTCGCTGAGGCCGACGGCTGCAATTGGCGGAATCGTAAAGGCCACACTCGGCACGCCTAGATAGTTGGGTGTTTGCGCGTTGCCGTTCAAAAGATTGGCCGCGACGATCTTGGCGTCATGACTCGACACCGGGGTTAAGGGCGGGCCCATCTGGGCCGCGTCGCCGGCTGCGTAAACGGCGGGGTTCGACACGCTCTGAAGGAACTCGTTCAGCTTCAGCCGCCCTTTGTGATGGGCCAACCCGCCAGCATCCAGATCAAGCGATTCAAGCGCAGGGGCCCGTCCTGCAGAATGGACCACAAGATCGGCTTTGAAAGTCCGGGGTTGCCCATCCGACGTGGCCTGCACAACGAAACCGGAGCCGCCCTCTTCGATTGCGTTTACCGCTGTATCGACATTCACATCGATGCCGATCTCGCAGAATTTCGCCATCAGCACTTCGACCAGATCCGGATCGAAATTGGGCAGCATGCTCGGCCCTCGTTGGAGGATCGTGACGTCGGCGCCGGCCCGCGCTGCGATGTGCGAGAATTCCGCCGCGATAAAGCCTCCCCCTACCAGAACGATCCGCTTTGGAAGCTGCTCCAGCGCAAGAAAATCTTCGCTCGTGGCAAGATACTCTTCGCCGGGAATGCCGAGCTGGATGGGCTCCGCGCCCGCTGCGATCAAGATGTGCCGCGCCTCGAGCGTCTCACCGGCAACCTCGACGGTGTTTCGGCCAGTGAATCGCGCGTGACCGTGGAATGTTTCGATCCCTTTTTCCGCATAGCGCTGCTCGTTTTTCGCGGGGACCGGATCGGTAAAGCTGCGCTTGAACGCGATCAGCTCTGGCCAATTGAGGCGCACCTCACCTTCAGGCCCTTTGCCCCTCATACGCCGGACATGATCGATGGCAGTGGCACCGCCGATCAACATTTTCTTGGGATCGCATCCGCGCAGCGCACAGGTCCCGCCGAACGGACGAAAATCGATGACCGCGACCTTCCAGCCGGCAGCGGCTGTCCGCTGGCTCGCCACCATTGCTGCAGTGCCGGTTCCGATGATCACAAGATCATATGCCTTGGCCATTTTGGTCCTCCGCTTTCCGCTGGACGGTGCAGCCCTCGTTGCGCGGGCAGGTTGCGCAGCCACGCTTGAGATACCAAGCAAAACCGATCACCCCGACCACGGCCAAAATAGCGCCCGCAACAGGCCAAAGAGGTACGAGAAACGCTAATGATACCCCCGAGAGCAACAGCAACGGCACTCCACAGCAAAGGATATGCAGCGCAGCGATAAACAAGAATGTGCCGCGCGGTACCGCAGCTTGGCCGCCTGTTTCGTCTTGAATCAGGATATCTTTGCGCTTCGATAGCATTCAATATTCTCCACCATAATCGGCGTTCGCCGTCCTTACAGCGCTAATTTTTTGGCGCGCCTCTACGCCTTGCCGATTAACCAATCAGCTTCGGAGGTACTTCACGAGGCCGGCGGCTGCGAGTCCGAGGACTACAAGCAAAAGCAAGCAAATTAGCCACATGCCCCACGACATTGGCCCGTTCATCATCTCTTGCATCATGTCCGTCTTCCTTTTGCCGCTGTGCCAGACGGTCGAGCGATAGGAGAGCCAGCGGTCTGTTTGAACCGGTGAGGCGGTGAACTCCGCGGCGCCGTCCATGGGTAAACAAAGCCGGAGTTCGTACAGGTTCCACACGCAGAGCAAAAAAATGCCTCGCCTGATTTCTGCGCGCGGGATGACCCACCCCCCAAGCGGAGGTTTTTACCTCCCTCGCGCTGCGGCTTCCGCCCGCACGGCGGAGATCGCGATGCCTTGGCTCCACAAGGCAAGAGCGCCAATTCCCGCAACGCTGAGAAGGTTGGCAGCCTCGACAACCAGTACCATGGCAAGCGCCTGCTCTTCAGGCACGCCCAGCAGAGCGAGGACGAAAAGCGCGCCAATGATGAAGCTGCCGGCGACGCGTGCGAAGTGCCCCAGGATCACGAGCGATCCGACGAACACCATGATAAAAAGATACTGGGCCGGTTCGAGGGCTATTCCAAAGGCCAGTCCAGCCCAGAGGAATTGCGTCACCGCCAGCAGTTTGATCGCGATGCTGCCGATCACGACTGCGCCCGCGCGCCAGCGCACGGGCCAGTTGATCCCCTCAGCGAACGAGGATGACAGCCGATTCAAAGGCGCGGCGAGGCGCGCTGGAAGCCGATCGAGCAGCCGCGCCAGCCCGGGCGCCGATGCCTTCTGCCTGTAGATGGCCAGCCCGCCGATCAGGACGACGAAAAGCAGCAACATTCCGGCTCCACCCCAGATGAGGCCGGCACGAATGCCGCCGGGATCGGAGAACGTGACAAGGACAAGCACGATCGGGATCAGGCAGACAAAAACGATCCCGTCACTGAGCCGATCGAGCGCGACGGTCGCGAGCACGGAGGTGAGCTTCAGGCTTTCGCGCCGGGTGACCAGCCAAGACCGGGCAATGGTTCCAACACCGAATGGCACAAGGGCGGCAAGCAGATAACCCGCCATGATAGCGCCGAAGAGGTAGATCGATCCGATTGATCGGAGCGGGAACAGAAGCTGCCGCCACTTCCAGGCGCGAACAAGCTGCTCCGCAATAACCACGACGGGCAAGATAACAAGGAAGCGCAGGTCGGCGCCCTTCAGGGTGATGAAGAAGCGATCGAGATCGAACTTTCGAAGCACCCAGGCCAAGGTCGTCAGACCGATCGCCGCGCCAAGCCACGGCAGCCAGCGCCGCCAATCGCGACCTTTTCGGACGGTCTAGTCGACTGCCATGGCATCGTTCAAGGCGGGCTTGACCTTCCTACGCAGGAAAGGCGCAGCCTGTAGCAGAGCATTGGACAGGGCCCGATCAAAAAATGGAGACCTGGCATGACCCGGCGTCGGTGGAGGCTGAGTGCGCGGATCGCTGCTGCCTTGAAACAAGCGGCCGTGGAACACCGCCTTGACGTGGCTGAGCACCTGCTACGCGCGCTCGAGGTCCTCGATGATGATGCGTCTCCTCCACGCAACAGGAATTTGTATTTGGGGCTCATTCCGAGAGGACGTACTCAGCATTGAGATCGGGACTGTTCACGATCGAGACGACGGTCCTTTCTATCAGTCACGCTGAACGTCGATCACGTCTCCATCGCTGCTGATGATGATACGGATATCGTCGCCATTGCGATCGATGCCGACGATAACCCAGCCGCGACGGCCTTGGCGGACACGCTCGACCCGGTCCAGGCCTTCGCCCCGAGCGATGCGGATCGCCTCATATTCCGTGATGCCCTCGGGTTCGAGCCTGCGATAGGGTCTTTCCGGCTCCTCCGGGACCACCTCCGGTGGGTTAACCCGAAGCCCGTTTGGTCCCAGTTCGATTGTCTGCCCATACGCGCCAGCGCCAGGCAATACGACAATTGCGATCATTACTGTCAAAGTCGCAGCGCTCATAAGTAAACGTCTCAGAATCATCGTCATCCTCCCAGCATCTGAATCCAGGATGGAGGCCGATTCCGGCGAGAATACGTGTGTTGGATGTCCAAGAGGATCAATGCCCGACCGACAAAATCGCGTCAGGCTTGTCATGCACGCCGAGCTTTTCAACGAGCGTCGCCGTCGCTTCGTTCATGCCGATGATCTCGACCGGAATGTCGTGATGGCGGAACTTCAGCACGACCCGATCGAGCGCATTGATGCTGGTGATGTCCCAAAAATGCGAGGCGTGCAGATCGATCACGACGCCCTTCAAATCCTCTTCGCGGAAGTCGAAGGCCGAATGAAAAGCCTCGGCCGTCGCGAAGAAAATTTGCCCCGTCACGGTGTAGGTGCGCACCGCACTCGCATCATCGCGGGCGGAGGCGACGCTGAAGAAGCGCGTGACCTTGTGCGCGAAAAACAGCCCGCTCAGGATCACGCCGAACAAGACGCCCTTGGCGAGATCATGCGTTGCGACGACGACGATCACCGTGCCGAGCATGACGAAGCTCGAACTCTTCGGATGCGTCAGCAGGGTGCGCATTGATCGCCATTGGAAGGTGTTGATCGAGACCATGATCATGACCGCAACCAGAGCCGCCATTGGAATCTGCGCGACGTAGGGGCCGAGCGCGACGATCAGGAAGAGCAGGAATACGCCCGACCACAGGGTCGAAAGACGGCCCCGCCCGCCTGACGACACGTTGATGACGGATTGCCCGATCATGGCGCAACCGGCCATCCCGCCGAAAAATCCGGCCGTGATATTGCCAAGGCCCTGCCCCGCGCACTCCCGGTTCTTGTCGGAATCGGTGTCGGTCATCTCGTCGATGATCGCCGCTGTCATCAGGCTTTCGAGCAATCCCACCATGGTCAGGGTGAGCGCATAGGGCAGGATGATCTTGAAGGTTTCGAGCGTGAACGGAACCTGCGGCAGGGCAAACCATGGCAACTCGCTCGGGAGCGTCCCCATGTCGCCGACGGTGCGCACCCCGAACCCGAAGTACATCGAGACGGCCGTGAGCAGGATAATCGTCACCAGAGGCGAAGGTACGGCCTTGGTGAAATAGGGAAGCCCATAGATGACCGCGAGGCCAACGGCCGTCAGGATGTAGACGGTTGTCCCCTGCCCGAGCAGTTCGGGCATCTGCGCGAGAAAGATCAGGATCGCGAGGGCATTAACGAAGCCGGTCACCACCGATCGCGATACGAAGCGCATCAGGTTGCCGAGCTTCAGCACGCTCGCGATGATCTGGAACACGCCGGTCAGGATGGTGGCGGCGAACAAAAAGCCGACGCCGTGCTCCTTCACAAGCGTGACCATCAGCAGGGCCATCGCTCCCGTCGCGGCCGAGATCATGGCCGGACGCCCGCCCGCGAACGCCGTGACGACGGCGATGCAGAAGGAGGCATAGAGCCCGACTTTGGGGTCAACGCCTGCGATGATCGAGAAGGCGATTGCCTCCGGGATCAGCGCGAGAGCGACGACCGTGCCAGCCAGAAGCTCGCGTGTGATATTGGGAGCCCATTCGCTCCGGAGGTGGACAAGATTCATTGAAAAAGGGCTTTCGTCGTCTCGCATGGCGCATGCGAGGCTCGCAATACGGATCGCCGGTCTCTGTTTCGAGAGCCGTGGCAGTCATTCCGTGAAATGCGTTATCCGGCGGATCGGCGGCCGGAAGAGCCACCCGGATTTTCACCGGGTCCAGACTATGCGGCACCTTTATCCTACCTCATGTTGCGTTGCAATATGAACAAGTCGGTTTCCGCTTAACGACGATCTCGCATCAGCAAAGCGCGCATAGATACACGCGACGAAGACGCTAGCTGCCCCACGTCGCGACGCAGTTGTCGGTCATGTTGCTGGACGCAGTTGAGATCGGCCACGTTGTCTGGATCGCCGCGCCCCCTCAGCGCAGCAGCGCCGCCACCTGCCCGGCCGCCGCCGCGAGCAGGACCACGAGCCAAGGCGGAGCCTTCCACAGGAACAGCAGCACGAAGGCTGCAAGCGCGATGGCATAGTCGGTGGCGTTCAGGATGCCGGCGGTCCAAACCGGGTTATAGAAAGCCGCAGCCAGCAGCCCGACCACGGCCGCATTGATGCCACGCAGGGCAGCCTGCGCGTCCGGACGGCGCCGCAGCGCTTCCCAGAAAGGCAGCGCGCCGACGACCAGCAAGAATGATGGCGCGAACACGGCAAGCAGACAGACCAGCGCGCCAAGCCAGCCGTTGGGCGTCGGACCCATCACCGCGCCGAGATAGGCCGCGAAGGTGAAGAGCGGCCCAGGCACGGCCTGCGCTGCCCCATAGCCAGCGAGAAAGGCGTCATTGCCGACCCAGCCCGGGGGGACGACCTCGGCCTGCAGTAGCGGCAGCACGACATGGCCACCGCCGAAGACAAGCGAGCCGGCGCGATAGAAGGCGTCGATCAGCGAAATCGCCTGGTTCCCGGAGCTAGCAGCGAGAACCGGCAGGACCGCGAGCAAGGTCAGGAACAGCGCAAGCGCGACAAAACCCTCCCGCCGCGACACGCTGAGTGGCAGGGCGGCCTGTGCCTCGGGGATGGCTGGACGCGGCAAGGCAAAGCCAGCGAGACCGCCGAGCAGGATGGCGACGACCTGGCCCCAAGCGGTCGGCACGGCAAGCGCGATGCCGGCCGCGACCACGGCGATGCCGGCGCGCTCCTTGTCCGGCGTCAAGGTTCGCGCCATACCGAGAACGGCGAGCGCGACCACTGCCACCGCTGCAACCTTAAAGCCGTGCAACCACCCTGCACCCGAGACGTCGCCCAGTGCTGCGACGCCATAAGCAAAGAGCACGAGCGCGATCGCCGATGGCAGGGTGAAGCCAAGCCAGGCGGCGGCCGCTCCGGCATAGCCGGCGCGCGACAGGCCCAGCGCCATACCGACCTGGCTGGAGGCCGGACCGGGCAGGAACTGACAAAGCGCAACCAGATCGCCATAGGCGGCCTCGCTCAGCCAATGCCGGCGCACCACAAACTCCTCGCGGAAATAGCCCAAATGCGCGACGGGACCTCCGAAGGAAGTGAGGCCCAGCTTGAGGAAGGCGGCGAACACCTCGCGTGCAGCGCCCTTCGCAATTGCTGGCGCGCGGGCGTCGATTGGCTGCGTCATACCGAAACTCTCTTGGACGAGCGGCAAGCCGCACAAATGCTATCTTTAGCCTGGCGGCCTTTTCGGCATCATGACAGGGCGAGCCAGTCCATCTCCGGCCTCTCTTCCGCCTTCGCATCGATGAACCGTCACAACCCCTCGTCGTCGGCCTGCCGCCGTGCTCCATCGGAAAACTTGCCGCGCAGGAATCCCCGCGACATCGCCTGGTCGGCATCCACCATCAGCATCGTCATGTCATGCAGGAGCGCCCTCACCGCTTCCCGCGCTCCACCACATTCCGCGATCACCTCATCGATCTCAGCTTCGGAAACAGGATCGGCAGGGAGTTTTTCGGCGGGTTCGGGTGACATCGGCGGCGTCCTCAGCTATGAGAACAAAATCAGAACATCACGACCCTGGAGTCAAGCCGTGGCGAACATCGACACCTTTTTTCTCCAGCCCTTCAAGACGCACCGGAAGCGTCTCGTGCCTGGACAGCGCTTGCCTGCGAAGACCAAGCATCACGCCCTGGCCGACGGAGCGCGGCTCGGCCGAACCGCCGAGGGCGTGGCCGTGCTGCACGTCGTCGCCGATGACGAAACCGGCGAGGTGAGCTCTCTGGTCGTGCTCGAGCGTCATGGCGCCATCCCGGAAGAGTTCGAGGAAGAAATCCGCGCATTGTGATCAGCGCGTCGGCTAAATCGGCCGAACTGGCCACATGCACCTAATGAAGCGATGCCAAGACAGGCTGGCTGAGATTCCCTTTTTCGCGGATCATCTGTAAGGCCGATGAATGGACCGGAAGCAGGCCCGCAACGGCGACAGTCGGCCCAATCGTCCTTGGGGTCCCCAAGCGCTCAAGAGGCCAGCCGGCGCGCCGCAAGATTCTCTCCATCCTCGCATCCGTTACGGTTGCAATTGCTTCCTGATGCCTCTGCTCAGCCCATTCAAGCATCCCGGCGAAAAGCATGAAGGTCGCCCGGCGCAGGCCTCCTTCCGTTTTCACGTTGGTGTTCTCGGTATCGACGCAAAATCTCGAGCTTTCGGCAATTGTCTCTGATCGAGGTGCTGGCGCGCCGTCCAGGAGTTCCGGAAACGTGACCGCGAGCATGTTTGGGCCCGTGGTCGGCAGCAATCGAACCGACCCCAAGACTGCATTTCCATCGGCTACAACAAGATAATCAGGCCTCAACGTGTCGAAGTGATCCATTTCCATTTCGCCGGTAGAGCACACAGTCCATTCCAGACGATCCTTGAAGACCTTACTTCTCAAACGATGCATCCCATAGACTAGCTTGTAATTTGTGCCGTAGTTCGAACGATTAATTTCTAAAAGCCGCATATTATATCTCCAAATATCCCAATCTCTCGCCTTTGATCGATTCCGATTGGCATTTTCGTGGGAGCTATTGGGCAAGAGGATGGCGCGTCCTTCGGACCCCGCTCTACTCCGCCGGCGATGCCGGCTCCACGGAACCCCGCGAGCGGGTTTCCGCCTTCGGTAACGATCGGTCGCGCGGGCCGACGTGGCGCCGGCAGAGGCCGCGCCGCTGGCGCGATGATGTTGCGCTGAGCGGGAAGAGAGGCGCGCGGCCCTCTCTCCCCAGCAAGAGCCAAATCGGGTCTCCCCATCCTTCCGCGCCGCAAGCGGCTTGTGCAGGACCGGGCCGAGGATCCGCGTGCCGCGGCCCCTCGCCCGGCGCGAAGCCGCGTGGGCGATCCCCCTCCCGATTTGGCTCTTGCCCCCCTCTCTCCCCGCTGCTCGCCGCGAAGGCAGAGGTGCAGGCGGACCTGCACCCTGCCGGGTGACGGGCCTTCGGCCTCAGCAAGGAGAGACCAGCATGACCAAAGACGATCGCCACCGCCGCCATCGGCACGCTCACTACTGCCATCCAGCACATCGCCCTGTCGAAGCTCGTCCCGAGCAAGGCCAATGTCCGCAAGGTCAATTCGACGGCCGGGGTCAACGAACTGGCCGACAGCATCGAGGCGCATGGCCTGATCCAGAACCTCACCGTCAGGAAGGCAAGCAAGGGCCAGAAATTCGAGGTCGTCGCCGGCGCGCGGCGGCTGGCGGCGCTGCGATTGCTGGCGAGGGAGGGCCGGTTCGACAAGGATATCGCCATTCCCTGCAATGTGCTGGCGGCCGAGCGCGATGCCGAAATCTCCCTTGCGGAAAACACGCAGCGCGAAGCCATGCACGTCGTCGATGAGGTGTTGGCCTATCAGCGGCTGGTCGAGGATGGGCTCCCGGCAGACGCCATAGCCAGCCGGTTCGGCCAATCCGTCGTCACGGTGCGGCAGCGCTTGAAACTGGCAGCCTTGTCGCCACGGATTCTGGAAGCGATGCGGGCTGACGAGATCACGATCGAGCAGGCCCGCGCGCTGGCGATCAGCGATGATCATGACGCGCAGGAGGCGGCATGGTTCGGCCGCGATGGCTGGAGCCGCAGCCCTGCCAATCTGCGCGCGGCACTGATCAGCGAGCATCTCCGCAGCACTGACCGACTGGCGCGGTTCGTCGGCGAGGACGCCTACGAGGCTGCCGGCGGGGCCGTGCTGCGCGACCTGTTTGCGGAGAACGACGCGACGTTCTTGACCGACCGGCCCTTGGCGATGCGGCTGTCGGCCGAGAGGCTGCAAGCGGTCGCCGATGCGGTCCGGCCCGAGGGGTGGAACTGGACGGAAGTTTGCATCGAGGCTGATAGCATCCACCATGCCGGGTACGGACGCATCCATCCGCAGCGTCGCGATCACACCGAGGCCGAGCAGGCCGAACTTGCGACCCTTGGCGAGAGCTACGACGCCTTGGCCGAGCAGATCGAGACCTATGCCGAAGGCGATGAGCAGATCGCGGCCGATGAGGCGCGGCTTGCCGAGATCGAGCAGCGTATCGAGGCGATCAGGATGGCGACCGAAAGCTATGTCGCCGACGAGCAAGCCTTGGCCGGGTGCATGGTGGCGATCGGCTATGACGGATCGCTGCAGGTGACGCGCGGGCTTGTCAGAGCGGAGGATCGCGCCGCTATGGACCGGCTGCGTCGTGGCGATGACGCTCATGATGATGGCGACGAGGCCCCTGCCCTCCCCTCCCCGCTCGAAATGGCCGAGCCGAGCGGATATTCCGCGACGGTGATCGAGGAGCTGACGGCGATCCGGACGGCGGCATTGCGCGTCGAGCTGGCGCAGCGGCCGACAATCGCGATGGCGGCGATGCTGCACCCTCTTGTGCTGGCCTGCTTCTATGATCGGCATCGCGGACTGCACATGCATTCGGCTGTCGAGATCAGGGGTGAGCGCAAGGCTCTCGACCTCAGCATTAAGCAGCCCGAGGCCTGCCGGGCGCTCAGTGGCTGGACGGAGATCGTGGACGCATGGGGCTACCGGCTTCCCGGCGATCAGGCCGACCTTTGGCCATGGCTGATCGACCAGCCGATCGATATGCTGACGGACCTGCTGGCCGTGGTGTCGGCGGCCAACCTCAACGCGGTTGCTGCGCGCCATGAGATCAGTCGTGGTCGCATCGCGCAGGCCAACCAGATCGCTCAGGCCGTCAAGCTCGACATGAGGTCATTTTGGAGCCCGGAACAGGAGTTCCTGTCGCGCCTGTCGAAATCCACCATCGCCGGAATCCTGCGCGAGGCGGGCTGTTCCGAGGATGCCGCCAAGGGCATCGAGCGGAGTTCAAAAGCCGAAGCGGTCGCTCAGGCCGAGCGTGAACTGGACGGCAAGGGCTGGCTCCCCTCCCCGATTCTGACGCCCGGCGTCGTTCAGGCCAACGCCGCCGATCGCGAGCATGACGATGTTGGCGACGAGGTGCCGATGTCGATGGCGGCCGAGTAAGCAGCCGCGCCGTCGACAAGCTGGACGTATCCGACCGAAGCAGCCGCCCGGGTCTCACGGCCCGGGCGGTGTTCGCGCGTGGACTGGTCCTGCGCGGGATCGACCCGCCCAGGACCAGATCAGGGGTGCCCCAAAGCCCCGCCCCTCATGCTCCCCTTCCCGCCCATAGACAGAATCCGCCTCAGATATCGGATAGCTATCTAGTAGCTATCCGATACTATTTAAGGACTAGTAGCTATCTGTTAGCTACTGGATATCTAAGATGCCCCATACGGAGGATTCGAGCATGCCGACGATCGCATTTGCCAACCCAAAAGGGGGAGCAGGCAAGACCACAGCCGCTCTTCTGCTTGCGTCGGAATTGGCCGCCAAAGGTGCTAAAGTCACCATAATTGATGCAGATCCCGAAAAATGGATTTCTCAATGGGGTGCTCTGGCCGGGAAGCCAGACAACATTCTGATCATTGGGAACGCCACCGAAGATACAATCGTAGATCAGATTGATGATGCGTCGCGAGTTTCTCAATTCGTCGTAGTCGACCTTGAAGGGACCGCCAGTCTGATGGTCGCCAATACAATTGGGATGGCTGATTTGGTGATCATTCCAACCCAGGGTTCGGCGATGGACGCGAAGGGTGGGGCGAAAACGATCCGACTTATTCGGAACCAAGAACGCATGGCACGTCGTCGAATCGCACACAGTGTACTTCTCACTAGAACAAGTGCAGCAGTGACCTCACGGTCCCTCCGCAATGTCCAAGAACAGCTAGCTAAGAGTGGCGTTGATGTGTTCATCACGCCAATTGTTGAGCGGGCGGCATTTCGCGATATATTCGATTTTGGCGGCACCCTTGCGTCGCTCGACCCTCGGAACGTGAGCAACCTAGAGAAAGCTCGTGAGAATGCACGTGAGTTCGCAGGCGAAGTGATCGCAAAATTGAAACAGTCAGCTCAGGACGAGAAGGTAGCCTGACATGACCAACGAGCGCCCGGACTTAGGATTTGGCGGAGAGTTGGACGAGTTCGATCCAAACGCTTGGGACTCGGCCGACAAGAAGAAACGTGATCCCAGACCCCCAAAGGCCGCAACACAGCAAATTGCCGAAGCGGTAGGGTTTAAAAGCCGCGAGCCAAAACCGGCATCGGCTGCCGATTCCAAAATTGACCGGCGGCGACGTACGGGGCGAAACGCCCAGTTCAATTTGAAAGCCAAGCCCGAGACGATAGAAGCCTTCTGCCGGATCGCGGATCGGAAGGGATGGGGCCTTGGTGAAACGCTGGAAGAAGCCGTGCTTCTACTTGAGCGGGAGCTTTCCGGGGCAAAATAGGACAGTGATTTTCTGGGTTGCCAGAATCGGACGACTCACACATTGTCACTAGTGCTTTGAGGGTGATTTGGTGTCTGCGTCGCTTCAAAAATCCGCGCCTCGCATGGCTGCCATTCGATCACGGCGGCACGAGGCTGGATTCTACGAGACGACGGTCTTCGTCCACGAGCTTGCTCGTGAGACGATCGACAAGGCGATAGCCACGGGACAATTCAAATCGCGCAGAGAAGCTATGGAAGCCGTCATCCATGCGGCGTTCATGCCAGAGGAAAGTGCAATTAGCCGCGCTGATCCCTGAAAAGCGAAAAGGCCCCAGCTTTGGCGAGCTGAAGGCCTTTTGTGACGACTGTGGGAGCCGCCTGTAGAACGGCTCTAAATCTCCCACAGGCGAATCGTTCTGTCAACGCAAACCATTTGGTTTGCGAACGGATTTCTATGCCCTTCGCGCAGGCGAGGGGGATGGGGTTCGATCGCGGATCTGTGCCTGCACGGGATGAGCTTGGAGGGAGGTTCGACGCGGCCCAGCCTTGAAGGATCGGGCCATGTTCGCAGTCGAGATGTTGAGGGTGATCGGGGAGGTGCGCACGCTGTCGCGCCTAGACGAGATCGCCCGGGATCTGTGGAGCGCCTTTGGGGCGGACGCGCTGACGGAGGACCAGGCGCAATCGCTCAGCGAGGCGATCGAGGCGCGCAAGCGCGAGGTGAGGGGACAGGACCGCGTGGCGGTGCGCGCGCCGACAGTCGCGCTCGAGCGAGCCTTGGACGGCCGCAACAGTATCTTCCCGCCGAAGCGCCGGCCGAAGTCGCCCGATCGCCAGCGCTCGATCGCGCGCCGGCGACGGCTTGCGGCTTCAGGGCCGTTGCCGCCGCAGATCGCGGCGAAGTTCACCACCGGCCAGCTCGCGGTCATGCGGATCATCGCCGACGAGGTCGAGGGCCGACGCGGGACGTGCGCGCTGACGATCGGGGAAATCGCGGCGCGCGCCGGCGTCTGCATCGCGCTGGCACGCAACGCCATCCGTATCGCCGAGCGGCTGTTCCTCATCAGCACCCAGTTCCGCAAGAGGGAAGGGCGCCCGCATCTGCCCTCGGTCATCCGGATCATCTCGCAGGCCTGGAACGCCTGGCTCATCATCGGCAGCAAGGTGCGCCGGCACGCCATCAACGCCGAGCGCGAAGAGGGAACGTTGCAGTTTCGAGCGCAGACGACGGGCAGCAAATCCTCGCGAAAGATAGGGTCTAGAAAAATAGGCCCCACGGGCACCGATCTATACAGATCGGCTTCTTCTATAAGCGGACGACCGCAAACAGAGACCGCGCAAAGACCCTCCGGGCGGCCTACGGCCGTCGCCTAACGGCGATCTACGCGGCCTAGCGGTCGAATTCATGCTCTATTCTGCCTGATCTGAGCAACCGGCACCGTCGCAATTGGCTTTTCGAAAAAGCCAGGTGATTTCGGTCGAGTTTTTCCGATTTCGAGTCAGAAGCTATGCGCTTCGTGCATGCGATCGTTCGATATGACGATCGCATGCGTCCCTTGAACCATCACACTGAGCGTGATACTTGGAATGGCGGATCGGGGGTGGTTTCGTGAGGATTTTCAGGACCGCCTGGTTCACGAAATTTGCCCGCAAGGAGAAGATCGGCGATCGGGCACTTTGTGACGCCGTCGCGCGAGCCGAGAAGGGACTGATCGACGCCGATCTTGGCGGTGGTCTGTTGAAGCAACGTGTGGCGCGGCCCGGCGCCGGGAAATCCGGCGGTTATCGGACCCTGATACTCTTTCGCGCAGGAACCCGCGCGGTTTTTGCCTAGGGGTTCGCCAAGAGCGACAAAGCCACCCTCGAGGGCAATGAAGAAGAAAGCGGCGAAGCTGGTGCTGGCGTTTTCGGACGAGCAGATCGGCGCGGAGATCGAGAGCGGGCGTCTGACGGAGGTGATTTGCGATGGCCAAGACCTATAAGAGCGAGGCGATGGCGGCCGTGCATGGGATGATGGAAGGTTTTCATCAGAGTGGCGCGATCGACAAGCAGACCATGCGGGAGTTCGACGAGGCCTGCCTGACGGCGGCCAGCCCGCTCACGCCGGCGGAAATTCGCGCGATCCGCGAGCGCGAGCAGCTTTCCCAGCCCGTCTTCGCCCGCTACCTCAATGTCAGCAAAAACCTGATCTCCGATTGGGAGCGCGGCGTCAAAAAGCCTGGAGGTCCGGCGTTGCGGCTCCTGACCGTGGTGCAGCGAAAGGGGCTGCAGGCGATCGCCTGACGGGCCAAGGCAACGCCAGGTTTACTTGATTGTCGTGAGATGAGCCATTGCAATTCATGACGATAGGCGCATTCGCGGCTATGCCGCGCCGACCCGGAGGCGAACGCGCTTTTCCAAAGCGCCGTAGAGAGCCGGAGGGTCGCATGCAAAAGTTCCCGGCGCTGGGGCCGGGTCCGATCACTTCATGGGCGTCATCGCCGCCGCGATCTTGCTGTCGGCGGTCTTTCGTTCCGCCAGCGCGGCCTTCAGCTCATCATAATCGATCCCGACGCGCTTCGTCGCGCGCCGGACTTCTGCGTTCGTTAAGCCGACCAGTTCAAACAGGGGCTGATCGAGCCGAGCGGCGACCTTTTCGATCGTCCGCAGCGTCGGGTTTCCCCGTCCGCGCACAAGGTCGAAGTAAGTCCCCCGGCCGATGCCGAGTTTTTCGATGAAGCCCTCGGCATTTGGACTCTGCGCCTCAAGCTGCTGCAGACGGATCGCGATGATCTGCGCCAGGATGGAGTGCTCGCCTTCTCGGGATTTGCGCGCGTCAGGCATGGTCGAACAGGCCTTCGAACTCTCGATCGGCGAAGTAGCGCAGTTTGCCGGCGATGATGGGCCGCTGGTTTGCGATGAACAGCATCTGGACTGTTGGGTGCATGTTGCGGACCTCGTCGGGGGTCATGAGCGGGCGGGCGACGTGCTGCTCGCCGTATGAGATGCCTGATTTCTCGGAATCGAGCGCGCGGCTCATGGTCTGGAAGACGACCGTCTCCTGGCCTGTGAGGTCGGAGACGAGGCGGGCGCTGTCGTGATCGTTGACGCCAAAGACCTGGAGGACGCCGGCGTTCGACAGGAAGGTCCCGGCGCGGCGGCCGTAAGTGGCACGGAGCTGATGAACGTCCTGGAGGATGGGCCAGAGCTGGACGCCATAGCCGGCCATGAGGCCCATAGCGCGCTCGACCGGCGCCAGGTTGCCGAGCGCGGCGAACTCATCGAGGAGGTAGAGCACGGGCTCAGCCGGCGCGACGTATGCGCCCGCCGGAGCAGGGGAGGGCGCGCGCGCCATATCCGACAGGCTGCGGGTGACCATGAGGCGCAGCCAGCGTGAATAGGTCGCGAGCCGATCGGGCGGCAGGACGAGGAAGACGGTCGCAGTGCGGCGCTTGAGATCGGCGAAGGAAAAGTCGCTTCTCTCCAGCACGGCGGTCATGCGCGGCGAATCCAGAAAATGGGTATGGCGCTGCGCGGCCGAGAGGACGCCTGCGGCCTCGCGATCGGATTTGCCGAGATGGCGGTTGGCGGCGCGGGCGACGAGCCCGCCGGCCGCGGTCGATGCCTGCATACGCTTGAGCAGGGCGGTAAAAGCTTCGGGCGCGAGGGTGAGGCATTCGCGCAGCGTCGCGAGGTTACGCCGCTCACGCGGTTCATCTGCGGCGATCGACAGGATGATGCCGCCAATCATGGCTTTGGCTTCTTCGTTCCAATGCGCCTCGCCGGCTTCGCCTGGCGCATCGAAGACGAGCGCGTCCGCGAGCGTGGCAGCTTCTTCCGCAACATCGATGTCGTCAGGATCGAGATGCTGCAGCGGATTGAAGGCGGAGGAGGCGATGCCGGTGACGCCGAAGGGATCCAGGACATGGACTTTCCCGAACCGATCCCGGGCGCGCGCCGTGACCTTTGCGTTCTCGCCCTTGGGGTCGATGCAGATGACGGAGCGATCGGCAGTGAGCAGGTTCGGGATGATCGTGCTAACGCCCTTGCCGGTGCGGGTCGGTGCCATGGTCAGGAGATGGGCCGGCCCATCATAGCGCATCAGCTTCTTTGTGATCGGATTGCGCCCGATCAGCAGCCCGCTTTGGCCCCGAGTCAGCGCCGCCACCTCGTTGTCCCGGGCGAAGCGGGCCGAGCCATGGGTCTCGTCGTCGTCGACCATGCCGAAATGCTCGACCATCGGCTTCATCACGAAGCGCGCCAGCGTCATCAGCCCCACCATGCAGGCGAGCAGGTTGCCGGCGAGATGGAGCCAGGTGCGAGCCATGCCGATAGCGTCCATAGCGAGATGGACGGCAAAGAGCAGGACGAGCGTGACGATGCCGGCGATAGCCCCAACCTTTGCGATATAGTGGATCGCGGCGAGCGGCCCGAAGACCGCGCAGCCAAGGGCCCAGAGCGGATCGCGCCAGGCGGCGCGCAGCATGTTTACAAACGCGATGCGCGCCAGCATCAGGCACGCTCACCCGCAGCGGCAGAGCCACCAGCGGCTTGAGATGCCACAGCAGCCTTCTCGGCAGTCGACAACTCGATCAGCTCAGGGAACAGCGTCCGGTCGCCCTCGCGGGTCAGAAACCCTGGCAGCTCGCGCTTGAGCCAGGCGCGCAGCCGATCGACGAACTCGGCATCCTTGCTGGTCTCCAGCCGCTGAAGCACGAGCGCACCGAGCAGCACCTTGCGCCTTGTATCGTTGGCGCGCTCCTGACGGCCGAGCCTGGCCTGCAGGGTTTTGCGCTGGGCGTCGAGCTGGGCCAGCCGCTCCTCGATCGATCGTCTCGCCATCGGGCGTCTCCATCATCGTGAGCGCTTGATTCTAACGACGCCGGCCAAGCCCGCCAACCCCAAGCGCAAACATTGGAATGGTTCGAGCCTCGACGGCACCACCGGACATGCCAATCTCATCGCCGAGCGCCCCAGCAAAACGCGTGCCGCGAGCGGACCACGAGAAGCAGAAGGAGCGTAGCGGATGATGCTTTAAGTGCGCACTTACGAGTTGTTGCACAACTCAGCGCCTGATACCGTGATCGTGAACCGGAGTTTCGCGCATTGGCGATCTACCATCTCAGCATGAAGCCGATCAGCCGGGGCATGGGCCGCAGCGCGGTGGCGGCTGCTGCGTATCGAGCCGGCGAACGGCTGACCAATGAGCGCGATGGCGTCACGCATGATTTTACCCGGCGGGCCGGGGTGGAGCATTCCGAGATCGTGCTGCCGCGTGGGTCGGATGCTGAATGGGGGAAAGATCGGGCGACATTGTGGAATGCGGCCGAAGCGGCCGAGAGCCGGAAAGACGCCCGGGTGGCGCGGGAGTTCGAGATTGCCCTGCCGCATGAGCTTTCTGCGGAAGAGCGGTTGGAGGCGACCCAGGCTTTCGCGCAAGGGTTGGCTGATCGGTACGGGACAGCGGTCGATTTTGCGATCCATTCGCCGCATGGGGCGACCGATGTGCGGAACCACCATGCCCATCTGATGATGACGGTGCGGGCTGTTGGGTCCGAGGGGTTCTTGGACAAGACCTCGATCGAGCGGGAGAACAAGTGGCTTCTGTCGCAGGGGCTCCCGACCTCGTCGATGCAGATGCGCGAAATCCGCCAGTCCTGGGAGCAGGTCGCCAATGAGCGGCTGGCAGTGGCGGGGCTGGACGTGCGGATCGATCATCGCTCGCATCAGGAGCGGGGGCTGGAGATCGAGCCGACCGAGCATATGGGTGTGTTCGCCACCCAGATGGAGCGGCGCGGGGTCGAGGTGTCGCGGACCCGGCTCGACGGCGATGCGGCGCGGCGCAATGCCGATCTGATTGCGGAAAAGCCTGAGCAGGTCCTGACACTGATCACGGGTGAGAAGAGCGTGTTCGATCGGCATGACGTCGCCAGGGCGCTGCATCGCTCGATCGACCAGCCTGACGCCTTCCAGACGGCATTGGCCAAGGTGATGGCGTCTGACGCCCTGGTCGAGCTTCAGGCCGAGCGGGTCGATCAGAACGGCGAGATCACCCTGGCGAAATATTCGACGAAGGAGATGGTTGCGCTCGAGCGCGGCATGGCGGATGGCGCGATGCGGATGGGCGAGGCGCGTTCGCATGGGGTCGACGGGACGCATGTCGATGCAGCTTTGGCCGTGCAGGATGGTGCGATCCGGCGGGGGGTTGCGGCTAATACGGCTGGCCAGGTTGCGCGGGGGGCTTTGTCGGAATCCGATCGGGATGTTGCGATCGATTCCGCGGGTTTGAGCGACGAGCAGCGCCGGGCTGTCGAGCATGTCACCGGCGGGGAGCAGATCGCGGCCGTGGTCGGGTTGGCCGGCGCCGGCAAGAGCACGATGCTGGCGGCGGCGCGGGACGCCTGGGAGCGGCAGGGTTATGCGGTTCATGGCGCGGCCTTATCGGGCAAGGCGGCCGAGGGGCTGGAGGAGGCCTCGGGAATTGGATCGAGGACGCTGGCGTCGTGGGAGCATGGCTGGAAGGCCGGGCGCGGCGAGCTTGGTCCGAAAGACGTCATGGTCATCGACGAGGCCGGCATGGTCGGATCGCGTCAGCTCGCGCGGTTCGTGGGGGAGGCCGAGCGCACGGGTGCGAAGCTCGTCATGGTCGGGGATCAGGAGCAGTTGCAGGCGATCGGCGCCGGCGCGCCCTTTCGCGCGATCGCGGAGCGGGTCGGGTTCGCCGAGATGCAGGACATCCGGCGCCAGCGCGAAGACTGGCAGCGTGAGGCGTCCGGCGACTTTGCCCGGCACAGGACGGGGGAGGGCTTGTCTGCCTATGCCGATCGCGGCGGCGTCCGGTTCAGCGAGACGCGTGACGCGGCGCGGGCGGTGATCGTCGCAGACTACATGGCGGATGCGGCCGGGCGGCCGGAGGGCTCGCGCGTTGCGATGGCGCATCGGCGGGTGGATGTTCGGGCGCTCAATGCCGATATCCGGGCGGCGCGTCAGGAGGCCGGCGAGCTGGCGCGCGGGGAAGGCGAGCAGGGTCGGCTTGGCCGCGAGCGTGTGTTCGAGACCAATGACGGCAAGCGGTCCTTTGCTCCCGGCGATCGGATCGTGTTCCTGGAGAACAATCGCGAGCTTGGCGTGAAGAACGGCATGCTCGGGACCGTGGCGGCGGTGGAGGATGGCCGGATCGCGGCGACGCTCGACGGCAAGGGGCGCAACGGGGAGGATCGGACGGTGACGGTCTCGACCGACAGCTATGCCGCGATCGACCATGGCTATGCGACCACGATTCACAAGACGCAGGGGGCGACCGTGGACCGGTCGTTCGTCATGGCGTCCGGCACGATGGACCGGCATCTGACCTATGTTTCGATGACGCGGCATCGCGATCAGGCGACGCTCTATGCGGGCCGCGACGAGTTCAAGGGCGGGATGGAATCCCTGACGGCCCGGCTTGGCCGCGACGGGTCAAAGGAAACGACGCTCGATTACGCGCAGGGATTTGCAGAGAGGCGCGGGATCGCAGAGCGGTTCGG
Organism: Allobosea sp.; assembly: GCA_046292405.1. Taxonomy (GTDB): domain Bacteria; phylum Pseudomonadota; class Alphaproteobacteria; order Rhizobiales; family Beijerinckiaceae; genus Allobosea. Next base: position 29,152 of record JBKBRD010000004.1, read on the forward strand.
GGTGAAGAGCGAGATCGAGGTGGAGCGCGGGGGCGACGGGCAGGCGCATCAGCATCAGGGCGGTGGAAAACAGGCTGCGGATCGTGGGCGGAATTCGGTCGCGAAGGATCCTGCTGTCGATCGGCGTGGTGATCCCGGCCAGGTGCAGGAGCGCAACGTCGGCGCGGAGGGAGCTGGGCGGGCTGGTCCGGCTACGGAGACATCGGCGGCGAAGCGCAGCATGTTCGCCGGCCTCAAACTGCGGACCGGGCGTGGCGAGCTTCAGGAGGGTCGCGGTGCGGCGGTGGGGCGTAGAGATGATCACGGGCCGGGCGCGCCGTCGTCGGGCTCCGCCGGGGCACGCGAGCAGCTTCTGGCGGCCGTCGAGGGATACGCGAAAGCCTATCAGGATGCCGCCCGCATGCGCGCGGCCGACCTGCCGGTTCTCGAACATCAGAAACTGGCGCTGCGGACAGCAGGCGCCGCGATGGACAAGGCTCGGCCGGGGTCGACGCAGGAGTTCGCTGCGGTGCTCAAGCACGAGAGCCTGAGCCAAAGGGCGATGGTTGATCTCGCCGGGCCGGCGCGCGCCGCGCAACTCGTCGCCGGAATGGATCGCGAGCGGCAGCGTCAGCGTCAGGTTCAGCGTGAGGCGGCCGAGCGCGGTGGTGGAAAACCGGACCGGTCCGATGCGGCGCGGGAGCCCGATGCCGAGAAGCATGTCCGCGAGCGCGACAAAGGCATGGAACGTTGAGCGTGACGAACGACGATCGGATCGAACCCGGCGAGGATGAAGCAGCGCGCGCGTTCGGGGCGCTTCAGGCGGAGGTCGCGACCCTGCGCCAGGCCGTCGAGGCGCTGCCGGCGGTCGTCGAAGGCGCGACGCGGGCGACCGACTACACGCCGACGCTGGGCGCCGTCGTGAAGGTTCTCACCCAGGTCGAGGCGCGAATAGTTGCGATGCAGGATCATCCAGCGATGAAGATGACGCCTGAGCAACATGGCCGCGCGATCGGGCGGGCCGGTGCGGATGCGTTCGCGGATGCGGCGCGGGTGGTGCGTGATGAGGCCGATGCGTTGAAGCGTGAGCGTATGCATCTGGCAGGGATCGTCGGAGAGGCTTTAACCCGGCAGGCTCAGCGGCAGCGGCAGATCTGGTTCGCCGCGGTCGGATGCGTGTTGGGAGCGTCGATAGTTCCCCTAATGCGCGCCGTGTTCTCCCACCTGCTTTGAGCGAATATTGGTATCGCCTCCTTCGATCTGAGTCCTGAGAAAACCCCTGGACCCCAGACTAGAAAGGGATGTCCTCGTCATTCAAGTCGGGCATGACAGGGCCGCTGATATTCTCGATAATGCATTTTGCCCGATGGAAAAGCTCGTCGAAGGTGATGATCTCGGGCGCCCGTATATTACGCCGATACAGCTCGAAACACGTCACTTTGTCACCATTACCCGCCAGTTCGGACAGGTTGCCGACGATCAGATAGCTCCGGGGATCGACGGCGTAGAGATGCCCACCGATATCGTTCCCCTTGTCGTCTTTCATCGTGTCCCGGAAACGGTTGCGGGTAAACTCGAAGGCGGTTTTCTGGACTTGCGTCACGGCGCTCGAAAGCTCCTGCGATACCGCCCAGCAGCCAGGGCGGTACTGGTCGGCGCGGAGAAGATCGGTATCATTCCGCTTGATTTCGATAAGGACGTACTGGCTGATTTCTGCGCGCGTGTGCATCAGGCCGTCTGCGCGCTTGCCAGGCTGGTTGAAGGTCCGGCCGGTGGTCGCCGCTTCGAGCTTGGGCGCCACCTTCTCCAGGAACACGTAGTTTAGTCCATGGCCAAAAATCCACGTATTGCGCTCGAAAAACGCCTGCCATGTGGGCTCATCGACCTTGCCCGTCAGGTTGGCCTCGAACTCGCGCAAAGCCTCCCGCTTCGAGGCCACTGCATATATGTCCTCATGGAACTCCGGCGAATTGGACAGGCTTTTTAGCATCTCCTGTCCTTGGCTGCTGGTCAGCAACGTCTTCAGCGTATCAATTTGGATATTCTGCAGTCCGATCCGTGCCTTTTGTCCATCACTCAGGTCGAGTTGGGCCAGGAGGTCTACAAACTGCCTGAGATGAGCGACATGGAAATTATTGATCTGCAGGCTGCCGTCCTCGATCCAACCATAAGTTTTGTAGAATCTAAGCTTAGTCAGCTTGAACGTGCCGAAGTCTTTCTTTTCGCGGACGTAGAATGCGCGAACAGCCAGCTTCGATCGCGAGGTGACCTCGATCTCCGCAATGGGAACCATTTCGGTCTCTGACACCAGCGTTGCGTAAGACCCCTCCCGTCCCGGATGGACGTACAAGGTCTGCGGTCTATAATTCGCAAGGTATTCGGTGTCTTGGGGCATGTGCCCTCAACATTGAGTAAATCTGGCAAACAGGAAGCTGGATAGCACAAATCTGCACCGTCCGCCCCTCGTCGCGCATGCGCTGCAATGCTGTTGATGGATGCCTAGCACTTCAGCATCTACGTTCATCAGCGGGGTGACGACCTGGCGCCCTGTGTTAGCGTGGTGAAGAAAACACCGGAGCGAATCACATGGGGCGACCCAAAACGGAGAAGCAGCCAGCAAGGCTGACGGTCACCCTGGACGAGCAGGATTACAGCGCAGTCTGCACATTGGCTGCGAAGAACGACGTTTCCGCCGCCTGGGTTATCCGGCGTGCTGTGCAGCAGTATCTTCACCCCGCCGCATCCCAGGCCGAACTGCCTGCGCCGCAGAAGCACGCTCGAGGCCAAAGCTAGTCATGGCCGTACAGCGTAGTGATTTACCGTTTGGGAGCGAGTTTTCGCCGTCCCAAATCGAGCTTCCGCATCTGCTCGAGCTTGTTCAACTGCACAATGGCGACTGGCGTGCGCTCGAGGCCGCCATCCTGGCAAAGTATTTTTCGACCCATGCCGCGCGTCCGGACGAGGACGGGGGCGCCTCGTATAATCGCGGCAAGTTGGCCAACAACTGCAAGTTGGGGCTGATCGCCTACGGCATCATTGACCGCGATGGCGCCTTCACCGAAGTCGGCGACAAGCTCTATGGCCTGCGTGGTGACGAGGCCGCCCTATACGAGGAACTCGCCCGTCACATCCTCCTGAATCTGCGCGGCATGACGCTTGTTCAATGCCTCCAGGACATGGTGGCGGCTGGCGAGGAAATCACGCTCGACACGCTGCGCGAGGCCCTCGGCGAACGCGGCGTGCACTTCCCGCGCGGCGGTAAGCACCCCAGCATGATGCGTCTTTGGCTGGCGAAGTCAGGTGTCATTGTCGGCGCAAGATGGCAGGTCAATCCGATCCGCCTGCGGGCCGTCCTGGGCGTGGACCCTGCAGATTTCCCGGCGCTGGCTCGGTTTACTCCGCAACAGCGTTCGTTCCTTCTCGCCTTGGCGAACACGGGCATCATCACGCCTCAGCCTGCGAACGAAATTGCCCGGCTGGCTGCAGCAACTTACGGGGTGCGGTTTCCGGACAAGAGCCTGCCACAGCAGGTGCTGAACGCGCTGAAAGACGCGGGCTACATTGAGGCCACCAAGACCACGACGGGCCGGGGCGCCAAGCCCTTCCTGGTTGCGCCGACCCCGAAACTGAAAGCCGAAATCCTGGAGCCTCTGCTCGACCAGTTGAAGGGCCAGGTAGACCCGAAGCTGCTCGAGCTGCTGACCAAGCCGCTGGTGGACATCGTCGAGGAGATCAAATCGCCTCACCGATACACGGCTGGCATGGCGCTCGAGGCCTTGGCGTTCAAACTAATGCGCAGCCTGGCCATGGACTATGTGGCAACCCGGCTGCGTGCCAGCTCGACCGGCGGGGCCGAAATCGACCTCATCTTCCAGTCGTCGCGCCTGGTTTACTCGCGGTGGCAGGTGCAGTGCAAAAACACCGCCCGCGTCGCCTTGGATGACGTGGCGAAGGAAGTCGGCCTGACGCATTTCCTGAAGAGCACCGTCATCGTGATCGTCACGACCGGCGAAGTCGGCTCGGAAGCCAGGCGCTACGCCAACCGCATCATGTCGGATTCCAACCTGGCCATCGTGATGATCGACCGTACCGATCTCGAGGGCATCTCGGCAAATCCGGCATATCTGATTGACGCGTTCCGCCGTGAGGCGGAGCACGCCATGACATTGAAGAAAATCGACCTGGGGGACAGCGGCGAATGAAAAAAACCGCAGA
>JBKBRD010000005.1:0-15172 GCA_046292405.1 Allobosea sp.
CGGAGATCACGGCGCGCGCCGGCACGTCCTTGCGGAAGGCGAGTTCATAGGCGCCAGCGCGGAAGATTGCGCGCACCACCGCCTCGACGCGCTTCAACGGCCAGCCATCGGCCAGGAGATCGTCGACAGCGCGGTCGACCAGGCGCTGCTCGCGCACCACGCCGCCGAGCAGATCGCGGAAGAAGGCGATCTCGGCTTTCGGAAGCTCGATATCCTCGACCTCCTTGCCGATCCAGAAAGCCTCGAATTCGGCCATGGCCTCGACCACGCCGCGCCCACCGATCTCCATCTCGTAGAGCGCCTGCACGACCGACAGGCGCGCGCCGCGGCGCCGTTCGGCGCGGCGCATCGGGCTTGCTCCGCCAGCGAGCGCTTGAAGCGCAGCACGGCCAGCGCCGCCTCCGCCGCGCCGCCGCCCTTGTTCATCTCGCTGCGATTGGCGCGAGCCCAGGCCTGCGCCTCGTTCTCGACGGTCAGGATGCCGTTGCCGAGCGGCAGGGCATAGGCCACCGAGATATCCATCAACGCGCGCGAGCTCTCGCCCGCGACGATGTCGTAATGGCCGGTTTCGCCACGGATGACGGCGCCGAGCGCCACCACTGCCTCATAGGGGTCGACCGCCTCGTCGGCGGCGCGCTGGGCGATGATGATCGCGGCGGGAATTTCGAGCGCGCCCGGCACGGTCACGACATCGACGCGGCACTCGGCCTTGTCGAGCACATCGAGCGCGCCTTCGAGCAACTCATCGGCGAGACCATCGTAAAAGCGCGCCTCGACCACGAGCACGCGCGCGCCGTCAAGCGGAATGACGGGCGCTGCGGCCTTCTCGGCCGAAATCTGCCGGGGTCCGGCCATGGCTGTCGTCCTTACAATTGTGAGGCGGGGGCCGTTTGAGCCCGAAACACCGATAGCCCCCAGCCTGAGCAGCCCGTTTCTGACGAAAGGGCCGCTCAGGCTGGGGGCTGAGTTTGCAGGCGCTATTACCCCTGGCCGCGCGCCTCTGCAAGCCGCGCGGCATAGCGCGCCATCAGATCGACTTCGAGATGGATGGGATCGCCGACCTGCCTGTCGCCCCAGGTGGTGACGGTCAGGGAATGGGGGATGAGCAGCACGGTGAAGACATCGCCCTCGACCGAATTGACGGTGAGCGAGGTTCCGTCGAGGCAGATCGAGCCCTTCGTCGCGATGAAGCGCGAGAGCGCCTCGGGCGCGCGGATGTGGAAACGCGCCGTCGCGCCCCAGGGTTGGTCGGGATCGGCGGGGATCGCGTCGATCGCCTCGATGCTGGCGACGCCATCGACATGGCCGGTGACGAGATGGCCGCCGAGCTCGTCGCCGACCTTCAGCGAGCGCTCCATGTTGATGCGGACCCCCGTCTCCCAGGCGCCGACACGGGTCTTGGCCAACGTCTCCGCCGCAGCCTCGACCTGGAAAACGCAGCCCGGCTGCCCGTCCTCGCGCGGACGCAGATCCGTCACGGTCAGGCAGACGCCGGCGCAGGCGATCGAGGCGCCGATATCGATGCCCTCGGCCGGCCAGGGACAGGCGATGGCCAGCCGCTTCAGGCTCGGCCCCTTGGACTGGGCCTCGACGACGGAACCGATGGCGGTGACGATGCCGGTGAACATCAGCTCTTCCTTACAAAATGTTCGAAGACGTCCTGGCCGATCAGGCCGGTTTCGCTGCGGGTGTAGAGATCGGCGTCGGCCAGCAGCGCGGCAAGGGCCGGCCGGACTGCGACCACGCCCTCGGCGCCGAGACGGTTGGGCGAGGTCGAGACGATGACCTCGTCGGCGAGACCGGCCTGCGCCAGCTGCTCGCCCACCGTCGGCCCGCCTTCCGAGAACACGCGGGTGACGCCCCGCGCCCCGAGCAGTTGCAGCGCCTCGGCCAGGTCCAGCCGTCCATCGGGCCTGGCGCCGACGCGCATGACCTCGACCCCGGCCGCCACCAGCGCGGATTCGGGCGCCAGCGGCGCAGTTTCGGCCGCGATGACCCAGACCGGGGCTTCGCGCACGGTCCGCACGAGCTGCCCATCCAGTGGCAGGCGCAGCCGGGAATCGAGAATGACCCGCACAGGCGAGCGCTGGGCCATGCCCGGCAGCCGCACGGTCAGCAGCGGATCGTCGGCGAGCACGGAGCCGATGCCGAGCATGATCGCATCGTGATGGGCGCGCTGGAGATGGACCCAGGACGAGGCGGCCGGGCAGGACACGGCGAGGCGCGCGCCCCCGACCCCGCCGGCAAAGCCATCGGCGGTGCGGGCGATCTTGAAGGTGACCATCGGGCGGCCTTGCGTGACCCGCAGCACATGGCCGCGATGGCTGCGCTGCGCCTCCGCCTCCATCACCCCGACGCTGACGCTGACGCCGGCCGTGCGCAGCAGCGCGTGGCCGAGCCCGGCGATGCGCGGGTTGGGGTCGGCCATGGCAGAAACCACCCGGCGTACGCCCGACAGGATGGTGTATTCGACGCAAGGGGTGGCGGCGCGGATGGTGCGGTGGGAACAGGGCTCGAGCGTCACATAAAGGGTGCCGCCCGCGGCTTCTGAGCCAGCGCGGGCGAAGGCCGCCGCCTCGCCATGCGGGCGGCCGCCCGGATGGGTGAAACCGCGCGCGACGATCACCGGCCCGTCGGGCGTGTCGCGGGTGACGATGGCGCCGACGCTGGGATTGGGCCAGGTCGAGCCCAGCCCGCGCCCGCCCAGCGCCAGCGCCTGGCGCATGAAGGTGCGGTCGGCCGCTGATGGGTCAGTCATGAGCGCGGGCTGGCGGCGGCGCGTTTTGGTCCGCTTCATCCTCGGAGCCGAGCTGCCCCAGAATCTCCTCGAAATCGCGCGCCTCGCGGAAATTCTTGTAGACCGAGGCGAAGCGGACATAGGCGACGTCGTCGAGGGATTTCAGCCCCTCCATCACCAATTCGCCGATGGCGGAGCTGGCGATCTCGGAATCGCCTGAGCTTTCGAGCTGCCTGACGATGCCGTTGACCATGCGCTCGATCCGCTCGGGGGCCACGGCGCGCTTGCGCAGCGCGACCTCGATCGAGGTCTGCAGCTTGTCCCGATCGAAGGGCGTGCGCCGGCCCGAGCGCTTGACCACCGTGAGCTCGCGCAACTGCACCCGCTCGAAGGTGGTGAAGCGCCCGCCGCAATCGGGGCAGACGCGGCGGCGGCGGATCGAGGCGGAATCGTCGGTGGGGCGGGAATCCTTCACCTGCGTATCGAGGGAGCCGCAATAGGGACAGCGCATGGCGGGCTTTCAGTCCTTCGATTCGGAGGCGAGCGCCTCCTCGCTTAGCGCGTCGGCCAGATTGGCGCTGGACCAGGACGGCCAGCCCGTGCCGGCGAAATCGCGGTCATGCGACCAGATATCCGCGCCATAAATCCAGGCCAGCGCGAGAACATGGGCATCGGCAGCGCTGCCATTGCGAGATGCCGGCGCGTTGCGAAGCGTGACGGCCGCTTCGGCAATCATCTCTTCGTAACGCCTCGGGGACGGAACTTCCAGCAAGCCGATCAACGCTTTGGCATCGTCGGGCGCGTGGGGAAAGCGGTCCCGGTTATGGGCTGTCACGGCGACGACCTCGGTGACGCTCTCGACCGAAACAAGCAGGTGACGGTTCATGCTCGCCAGGAGCCAGGTCGGCCGGCCGCGGGAGCCCATGATCGTGGAAACGAGAATATTCGTATCGACGACCAGCGTGGCGGAGGGAGAGCGCCCTCGTGTCAATGGCCCCGCTCATCGAGATAGCGCTGCAGCCACTGCTTCGTCTCGGCGGGCAACGCCGCATAGTGCTCCTCGATCCGATCGAGCACGGCCTTCATCTTCTCAGGATCTGGCTTTCTCAGCGGCGTCAGCATCCCGACCATCTCGTCGCCACTCTTGATCGGCACGCCATGCGGCAGCGCCTTGATGGTCGCCGCCGACATCTTCTGCAGCTCTCGCATGGTCACGGCGGTCTTGCTCATACCGATCTCCATCCCCGGCCTGTATGTAAGCCCGTAGGGCGGCCATATCAAGCCAGGCGTCGCCCGGGCCCCACCGCTCAATAGATCGGGAAGCGCCCGGTCAGCTCATGCGCCTTGGCCTTCACCGCCTGCTCGACGGCGGCATTGCCCTCCTCGCCATTCTGGCTGAGCCCGTCCAGCACCTCGGCGATCAGCTCGCCGACGCGCTTGAACTCGGCGACGCCGAAGCCGCGGGAGGTCGCAGCCGGGGTGCCGAGGCGAATGCCGGAAGTCACCATCGGCTTCTCCGGATCGAAGGGGATGCCGTTCTTGTTGCAGGTGATGTGGGCGCGGCCCAGCGCCGCTTCCGCCGCCTTGCCGGTCACCTTCTTGGAGCGCAGATCGACCAGCATCAGGTGGTTGTCGGTGCCGTTGGTGACGAGATCGAAGCCGCGGCTCTTCAGCGTCTCGGCCAGGGCCTTGGCGTTCTCGACCACGGCGCGGGCATAGAGCTTGAACTCGGGTTGCAGCGCTTCGTGGAAGGCCACCGCCTTGGCGGCGATGACATGCATCAGCGGGCCGCCCTGGATGCCGGGGAAGATGGCCGAGTTGAACTTCTTGGCCAGCGCCTCGTCATTGGTCAGGATCATGCCGCCGCGCGGGCCACGCAGGGTCTTGTGGGTCGTGGTCGTCGCGACATGGGCATGCGGGAATGGCGTCGGATGGGCGCCGCCGGCGACGAGACCGGCGAAATGCGCCATGTCGACGAAGAGATAGGCGCCGACCTCGTCGGCGATGGCGCGGAAGCGGGCGAAATCCCAGTGGCGCGCATAGGCCGAGCCGCCGGCCACGATGACCTTTGGCTTGTGCTCGCGGGCCAGCCGCTCCATCGCGTCATAATCGATGAGCTGGTCGACCACGCAGACGCCGTATGACACGACATTGAACCATTTGCCGGACTGGTTGACCGGAGCGCCGTGGGTAAGATGGCCGCCGGCGGCGAGATCGAGCCCCATGAAGGTGTCGCCCGGCTGCATCAGCGCCATGAACACGGCCTGGTTGGCCTGGCTGCCGGAATTCGGCTGCACATTGGCGTAGCCGCAGCCGAACAGCCGGCAGGCGCGCTCGATCGCCAGCTTCTCGGCGATGTCGACGAACTGGCAGCCGCCATAGTAGCGCCGGCCCGGATAGCCCTCGGCATATTTGTTGGTCATCACCGAACCCTGCGCTTCGAGCACGGCGCGGGAGACGATGTTCTCGGAGGCGATCAGCTCGATCTCGTCGCGCTGGCGGCCGAGCTCGAGTTCGATGGCGCGGGCGATCTCGGGATCCGCATCGGCCAGCGAGGCGGCGAAGAAGGAGTTCGACAGATGCTTGTCGGCGGCGGCGTCACGGCTCATCGGCGGCTCCTCGGCGCTGGGGCGATACGCGGCAGGCCAGGGACTCGCGGCCATGTCGGTTGTGCGGTGCCGTAGCATGCGGGAGCCCCCCAGGAAAAGGGCGCGGTCCAGGCGGCGATGTCGCGGGACGCCTTGGCGCGGCGCGGCGGCCCGTTCAGCTGCCAGGCGAACTGGCTGGGCTTCAGGACACGCCGGGCGATCTCAATAATTTTATTAGACTCGCCAGTTTTCGATGATCGCTATAGGCAAAATTTAAGAGCGCACGATCAAGTTGGACGAATGAACGAGACGCTACAAAATCTGGTCGGGCAAATCCTCGAGAAGGTTTCTGCCGCCAATCTGCTGACCACCGGGCTGCTCCTACTGACGGCCTTCGTCAGCGCCCTCGTCGCTTATTGGCGTACGGTCGAGCAGAAAAGCCTGCGCGAGTTTTTCGATTTCGTTTTCCCGAACGAGATCATCACCCATCCTTCCGCAAAGGCGGATCTGCTGTTCTGGGTGACCCGCAAGGCGTTGATGCCGCTGCTGATGCTGCCGGCCGGCGTAACCTTCGTCGTTGCGGTGGGTTACGCGACGAGCACGCTGCTTTCCACGCTGTTCCAGTTCACGCCGCCGCTGATGACCGGCGAGCCGGGGCCGCTGACCGTCGTCGTCTTCACGCTGACCATGCTGGTCGCCTACGATCTATCCTATTATCTCTATCACGTCGCCCAGCATCGCTACCCGATCCTCTGGGAGCTGCATAAGGTCCATCACTCCGCCGAGGTGATGGTGGGCATCACCAAGGACAGGGTCCACCCGCTCGACGAGCTGATGAACCGCGCCTGGGATGGAGTGATCCCTGGCATTTGTTTCGGCATCTGGTCGCTGATCGCCTTCAACCTGGTCGAGCTGACGATCTTCGGCGTCAACGTCTATGTCATGCGCAACATCCTGATGATGGATTTCGTCCGGCACACGCATTTCAAGATCTCGTTCGGAAAGCTCAACAGCGTCATTCTGTGCCCGCATTGGCACCAGCTGCACCACAGCACCGATCCCAGGCATTACGACAAGAATTTCGGCCTGCTGTTTTCCTTCTGGGACAGGCTGTTCGGCACCCAGTGCGTGCCCGATCCGAACGAGGATTTTCGCTTTGGTCTGATGGAGCGCAACGCCAGTGACTACCAGAGCTTGCGGGGGCTCTATGTGATGCCGCTGAAGCGGATGGGACGGCAGATCGCGAAGCGGTTCGGCTTCGCCAAGCCGCCGGTGGACTCCTCCGCAAAATCCGAAGCGCAGCGCTCGTGACCGCTTCAGCCGCCCCGGGTACGACCCTGGAAATCCTGCGCTCTCCCGCCCGGCTGGTCGAAATCGCCCCGGCCTGGGACGCGCTCTGGCGGGACGCCGACGGGCTGGCGTTTCAGAGCCATGGCTGGATCTCCGCCTGGTGGCGCACCGCGCCGGACCAGTCCCGCCGCGCGCTCCGGATCGGGCTGCTCTGGCGGGGCGAGAGGCTGGCGGCGGTCCTCCCCCTCGCCATCCGACGGCAGGGGGCGATCCGCACGCTGGAATGGGCGGCGCGCGACCATAGCGATTACTGCGACGCGCTGGTTGCTCAAGATTGCGACCCTTTGCAGCTCGAAGCGCTGTGGCGCGCCGCTCTTGCCGCAGGCGGGTTCGACGTCGTCTATCTCAACCGGCTGCAGCCGGACGCGCTTGCGCAGGCGCTGGCGGAGCGGTCGGGGCGGATCAGCCTGCGCCCCTACTGGCGGAAGGAAGAGAATTATCGCGTGGCCGGCAACTGGGCCGACGGCGGCGCCTGGCTCGACAGCCAATCCAAGAAGACGCGACAGAATTATCGCCGTGGCCGCAAGCTCATCGAGGAGTCCGGCGCTCTGCGCTTCAGGCTGTTCGCCGATGACGAGCCGCTCGCGCCGGTGCTGGAGCGCGTCGCCGCGCTCAAGCGAAAATGGCTGGAGCGGCATGGCCGCGCGTCGGATCTGTTCGACGAGGGGGCCGCCGCCCTCCCCGCGCTGGTGGGCGAATTGCGCCGGCTCGGCGTGCTCAGACTGTTCGTGCTGGAATGCGACGAGGCGATCGTCGCGGTCTCGATCAATCTGATCCAGCGCAACCGGATGATGGCCTTCGTCACCACCTATGACCCGGATTTCGAACGGGCGTCGCCCGGCATGCTGCTGATGTGCGACTATATCCGCTGGTCGATCGACCATGGGCTGGAGGAAGTCGACTTCCTGTGCGGCGGCGAGGATTTCAAACGTCGCTTTGCGACGCGGTCGCTGATCCTCTCCTCCCGCGCCGGCGCCCGCACGCCGCTCGGCCATCTCGCGCTCGCGGCCGACGCCGCGCGCAGCCGTTTCGCCGCTTGGCGGAGCCGGCGAACGGCCCCGGCCGCGCCCGTGGCGGCGGAATGAGCGACTGCCGCCGCCTGGACCGTGCGGCTTCCAGCGCGCGCCCATGCTGAGGCCGACCCTGTCGCGGCTGATCGCCCGGCTGGCGATGATGGTCAGCGGCGAGGCGCTGCAGGGGGTGTTCAACCTCGCCCTGAATCTGGCTCTGCTGCAGATCGTCTCGACGCATGATTACGGCGTCTTCGCCCTGGTGATGATCATCGGCGGGCTGGGCCTGACCTATATTCGTTCGCTCACCGCCCTGCCCGCCAGCATCATGATCGCGCAGAGCCGGAGCGCAGCGGCGGCCCAGGAGATCGAGGCCAGTTTCGGCGCGGCGGCGCTGCTGCTGGCGCTGGCGGCGGCGGGGCTCACGGCCGCGCTCCTGTTGCGCTGGCTCGACCATGGCGCGCTGGCGGGCGGCGTCTTCATCTGGCTCTGGAGCGTCCGCAGCCATATGCGGACCGTGTATTTCGCCCGCGGCCGCCAGGCTCTCGCAAGCCTTGGCGATGTCGCCTACACCGTCAGCGGCATGGGCGGCGCGGCGCTGGCGCTGACGCTGGTCAGCGGCGCGGATGTGCTGCCGACGGTGTTCTGGGCGCTGGCGCTGGCCAATGGCCTCGCGATGCTGCTGATGCTGGGCCTGGCGCGCGACAAGATCCGCCTCGCGCCGCCGCGCCATCTGCTGCGCCGCTACCGCAAGCTCTGGCGCGACCTGCGCTGGTCGCTGCTCAGCGTCAGCATCACCAACGCCCAGGGCCAGGGCATGGCCTTCCTGGTGGCGGGCCTGGCCGGCCCTGCCGGTTTCGCGCCGATCGCGGCCGCTCTGCTGCTGTTTGCGCCGTTGCGCATCCTCTCCGCCGGTTTCGCCAACATGGCCCATCCCGAGCTGGCGCGGCTGATGGCGCGGCGCGACTCTGCCGAGATCGGCCGGGTGCTGCGGCTGTGGCCGCTGCTGCTTGGGCTGCTCGGCCTGGGTTATCTCGCCGCGGTGCTGACGGCGCTGCTGTTCCGACCGGCCGGCATCGCCCTGCCGGCGGCCGACGGCGTGCTGTTGCTGGCCTGGATCGCGAGCACGGCGCCGATGCTCTATGCGACGCCGCGGATCTGGCTGGAAATCCGGCAGGACTACCGCTCGATCGCCCTGTTGTCCCTGCTCGCCGCACTCATCGGGCTGTGCCTCGTCTGGTTGATTTTGCTGCTGGCGCCGGCGCCGTGGGCGCTGGTCGGCGCGGCGGTCTCGGAGATCGTGGTGCTGGCGGGGAGCTGGGCGCTGGTGCTGCGGGCTTGGCGAAAGACGTGACGCTGCCGCCGGTGTCGATCGCGGCTGGCGCGGCGACAAAAAAGCCGCCGGGTTTCCCCGGCGGCTCATGAGCCACGCTTCCTGGGCGATCAGATGTCCTGGTCGCCCTGGAGGGCGGCCACGGGCGCGGGTCCGAGCCCGTCCTTGTTGTAGATATCGTCGCGGAACTGGACGCCGCCATCGGGCGTCGCCCAGGCGGTGACATAAACCCAGTAGCAGGGCACGGGCTGGGCAAGGCGCGCGTTGATGCGCTCGCCGGACTGGATGACCTGGTCGATCTTGGCGCGGTCCCAGCCGGGCGTGTCCTTGAGCAGCCAGGCGATGTAGTCGCGCACGTTCTGCACGCGGATGCAGCCCGAGGAGACGAAGCGGTAATCGTCGCCGAAAATGCCCTTGGCCGGCGTGTCGTGCATGTAGACGCCGTGCGGGCTGGGAATATTGATGCGCACGAAGCCCAGCGAATTGAACTCGCCGCCCGGATCCTGGCGGAAGGTGTAGCGCGTGGCCTCGTCGGAATTCCAGTTCACCGCCTCCGGCGCGATTTCGCCATTGGGACCGATGATCCGGATCTTGTTTTCGGTGAGGTAGTTCGGCTCCTTGCGCATCTTCGGGATCAGATCCTTGCGGATGATCGAAGCCGGGACGGTCCAGGTCGGGTTGAAATTGACCTCGGGGATCTTGGTCGAGAGCAGCGGCGACTGGCGGTCGATCTTGCCGACGCCGGCGGCGTGGCGCGTGGCGACATGGCCGTTCTCGACCGTCTCCACCACCGCGGCCGGAATATTGGCGACGACATAGCGGTTGCCGAGATTGCCCGACCAGGAGCGCAAGCGGACGACATTGGTCTCGAGCTGGCGGATGCGCCGCTCGATCGGCACGTTCAGCGCCGCCACGGTGGCGCGGTTGATCGCGCCGGTCGTCGACAGGCCGAGGCGGGACTGAAAGCGACGTACGCCGGCCTCGACATACGAATCATAGACGTTGCTGGTGCCGGCCGCGGCGTCGAGATCGCCCGTCACGATCAGCCGCTGGCGCAGGGCCACGACGCCCGGCCCACGCGCGCCGACGCCCATGCGCTCGCCGAGCTGAACCTGCGGCCAGCCGCCACGGGCAGCGAGGTCGCGATAGGCGATGATGGCCTGCTCGGTGCCCTGCAGCGATTCCGGCGAGAGGATCGGGGTCGACGAGCGCTGGATCGCGGTGCGCGCGCCAGCGTCATAGCTCTGCCGCCACTCGGCCTGCTGGGCAAAAGCCGGAAGGCTGCCTGCGGTCGCGGCGCCGGACAGGAGTCCGAGCAGGGTGTCGCGTCGGGTCAGGCTGATCTTCGACATCGTATCCTCTTCCTCACATCGCCCAGGCACGGGCTTTCGGCCGACTGGATGGCGGGCGCCAGCGCAGAAAGGCGCTGAGCAAGGCCGATAACTCCCCTACCACGGTTAACGACGCGTGATGAGCGCGGCGAATTTAGGGCATGGGCGAAATGCAAGATGATTGGGCGGCGCTGCAGGACAGTTACGCCCGGACCGTTGCCAAAACGCAACTGCCGGCCACGAAGGCGCAGTTGCGCCGGCGACATGCCAGGCGAAGCATTGCGATCGCCTCACAGCCTGAAAAGGCCCGCAGGGGCCGTCCCGAAGGATGCTCCAGACGGCTCCGGTGAGAGCTGGAGCATCCTTCGAGACGCCGCCGGCGGGCGCGTCAGGATCAGGGCCGGAGGGAGCGATGGGGGCGAGAGGCCTGCGCCGCCCACGCATCCGTGTCAGAGCTTGAAGCGGATTTGATCGGTCCAGAAACGCTCCAGCCGCAGCAGCGCATTGTTCATCCGCTCGAAGTCGTCGGCGGCGATGCCACCGATCTGCTCGACCGTGCGGACATGCTTGTCGTAGACGCCCTTCACGAGATTATGAACTTCGCGGCCCTTCTCGGTGAGGCTGATCCGCACCGAGCGACGGTCGATCCGCGAACGGGCATGGTGGAGGAAGCCGAGCTCGACCAGCTTCTTGACGTTGTAGGAAACGTTGGAGCCGAGATAGTAGCCCCGGGTCCGCAGCTCGCTGGCGCTGAGCTCGGCGTCGCCGATGTTGTAGAGCAGCAGCGCCTGCACGCTGTTGACGTCGTCGCGATTGCGACGTTCGAACTCATCCTTGATGACGTCCAGCAGGCGGCGATGAAGGCGCTCGACCAGAGTCAGCGACTCCAGGTATAGCGGCTTGACCTGCAGTTGAACGTCCTCGGATACGGCAACAGCCGCAGTCTTGGTGCTCGCTTTCATGGTATACCCTGCCTGTTGTCTGTCGGCCAGGATTGGCTCCCGGTCCGCTTCTGAGAATGACCATAGGCTGAACGCATGAAAACGAGTTTAAATATCAGGATGAACGAGAGATTTCCCGGTTTGGGTGAATCCAAGATGAAGTGAAAAACGCTTAAGCTAAAGCGTTAGTTACCGAAGATCTCGGCAATCGCGCGAAGCTGGCGCTAGCCCTGCTCGCTTTCCGCCAGCCAGGTCGCGGCAAAATAGGCGATGACCAGCCCGCCATAGGTGACGAGCAGGGGCAGGCCGAGCGGCACCAAGCGTGGAAAGAAGAAGCCGAGCAGCACCTGGCTGATGCAGGCCAGCAGCCACAGCACCCCGCCCCAGGTGCTGGTCAGCCAGAGCCCCACGGCGGCGACGAGGTCGATGACGGCAAAATAGACGGTGACGGCCTGAAAGCTCAGGATCCGGTTCTCGAACGGAATGGCGGCGTCGGGACCGACGCCGAAGATGATGCTCCAGGCCATCAGCCCCTTCACCATCCAGATCACCGAAAGCAGCCGCAGCAGCCAGACCAGGAGAAGTCGCCAGCGGGTCGGCTTGTCGCGGACGTCGCTGAGCGCGCCGTCCATGCCGAGGATCGGGTCGCCATTGCTGCCCAGCGGCATGTCTCAGCGCTCCAGATCGAGATCGTCGCCACCGAGAGGCGCGAAATAGGCGGCGATGTCGTCGGCACCCACCTCCTCCAACGTCGCCGGCCGCCAGTGCGGGGCGTTGTCCTTGTCCACCACCACGGCCCGCACGCCCTCATAGAAATCATGGCCGCGCACGATGCGGGAGACGATGCGGAATTCGAGGCGCATCGCCTCCTCGAAATCGAGCGTCAGGCCGCGGTGCATCTGCTCGAAGGCGATGGCGAGGCTGGTCGGCGATTTCGCGGCGATGGTCTGCAGCAGCTTGCCGGCGAAGGCATTGCCGCCTTCGGCGTGATCGCGCAGCCGCGCCGTGATCGCGCCGAGCGTCGCCTGGCTGAAGCAGTCGGCGATCAGGGCGCGTTGCGGCGCGAGCTTTGCCGGGCCTGGGTCATGCACGAAGCTGGACAGGATGTCGTCGAGCGCGCTGCGCCCGGTCAACGCATCGGCCAGTTCCGCCATGCGCAGGCTTGGAACGGCATGGGTGGCGAGGCCGAGCTCGAGCGCGTCGGCGGCTCCGACGCGATCTCCGGTCAGGGCCAGATGGATTCCCGCAGAGCCTGGCAGGCGCGGCAGGGCGAAGGTCGCGCCGACATCCGGGAAAAAGCCGATGCCGACCTCGGGCATGGCGAAGAGATAGCGGTCGCCGGCGACGCGATGGCTGCCATGCAGGGAGATGCCGACGCCGCCGCCCATGACGATGCCGTCGATCAACGAAACATAAGGCTTGGGATAGCGCTTGATGCGCGTGTTGAGGATGTATTCCTCGCGCCAGAACGTCAGCATCTCCGCGTGCTCGCCGGCGCGGCCGAGATCGTGCAGATGCCGGATGTCGCCGCCGGCGCAGAAGGCCTTCTCGCTGGTGCTCGACAGCATGACGCGGGTGACCGCGGGATCCTGCTCCCAGGCGTCGAGCGCTCGCGCCAGTTCGCGGACCATGCCGAGCGAAAGCGCGTTCAGCGCCTTGGGCCGGTCGAGGATGACGACGCCCGCCGCGCCGCGGGTCTCGCACAGGATTTCGGCTTCGGCGGACATGGGCTCGGGCTTCCTCGGGTTGCGTCGCGGTTCTGGGGGGCGGAGGCCGCGCTTGTCAACGCGAGGCCAGCGGCGGACGCAACGTCGGCTTGCGACCACGGGTGCTGTTTTGGAATCGTTCCGATGTGCTAAGCTGTTGTCATCAGCGCGGCTAAACGCGCCATCGCGAGGGCGGAGACGGCCATGACATCTGGGATCGTGCGGCGCTTTCCCGCTCCTCAATCGCGGCAGGACGACGCGTCGCAGCAGCGTTCGGATTCGCTCGGCCTGACGCGCCGGATGCGGCGCAACCGCAAGTCCGACTGGTCGCGCCGGCTGATCCGCGAGTCCGTCCTGACCACCAACGACCTGATCTGGCCGCTCTTCCTGGTCGATTCGGCGCAGGCCCGTTCACCCGTCGCCTGGATGCCGGGCGTCGACAGGCTGAATATCGACGAGGCCGTGCGCCAGGCCGCGCATGCGGCGGAACTCGGCATTCCGGCGATAGCGCCCTTCCCCTTCGTCGAGAAGAGCCTGCGCGATCCCACCGGTTCGGAAGCGCTGAACGCGCGCAACCTGATGTGCCGGGCCGTGCGCGCCATCAAGGCGGCCGTGCCGCAGATCGGCATCATCTGCGATGCGGCGCTCGACCCCTATACCTCTCATGGCCATGACGGCGTGATGGAGGGCGAGCGCATCCTCAACGACGCCAGCGTCCGCGTGCTGACCCAGCAGGCGCTGGCGCTCGCCGATGCGGGGGCGGACGTGATCGCCCCGTCCGACATGATGGACGGGCGCGTCGGCTGCATCCGCGCGGCGCTCGATGCGTCCGGCTTCGACGACGTGCAGATCATGGCCTATGCCGCCAAATACGCCTCCGCCTTCTACGGACCGTTCCGCGACGCCATCGGCACCAACGCCACGCTGATCGGCGACAAGCGCACCTATCAGATGGACCCGGCCAATACGGACGAGGCCATCGCCGAGGTCGCGCTCGATCTCGAAGAGGGGGCCGACATGGTGATGATCAAGCCGGGCATGCCCTATCTCGACATCATCGCCCGCGTGAAGGACCATTTCCGCGTGCCAACCTTCGCCTACCAGGTCTCGGGCGAATACGCGATGATCACCGCCGCCGCCCAGAACGGCTGGCTCGACGGCGACAAGGCGATGATGGAAAGCCTGACCGCCTTCAAGCGCGCCGGCGCCGACGGGGTGCTGACCTATTTCGCCCCGCGCGCAGCGGCGAAGCTGAACGCCGGCGGGTGAGCCCGGCGGGCGCCCTCAAGCCCTCATCCTGAGGAGCCGCGCCAGCGGCGTCTCGAAGGAGGCTCCAGAAGGCTCCGGCGCGAGCTGGATCATCCTTCGAGACGCGCCTGCGGCGCTCCTCAGGATGAGGGCTGAGGGTTTGGGCCGGGGGCCAATTATTGCGCGATGGGCCACCCACGAGCTCTCATCCTGAGGAGCCGCGGCACGCGGCGTCTCGAAGGATGGTCCCGTAAGCGCAGGAGCCTTCTGGAGCATCCTTCGAGACGGCCCTGCGGGCCTCCTCGGGATGAGGGTTTGCGGAGACACGCAACTCTGACCGCGTTCTTCACTGCACCTGTTCAACCGCCCGGATCTGACGCTAGGGTCGGCGCAATGCGCCGCTTTCTGATCCCGCTCCTGCTGATGCTCACCCTCGCCGGCTGCGGCGAGGGTTTCGACACGGATCAGCGGCGGCTGTGCCGGCAGGCGATTCCGCCCTTCAACCCGCCCGACGCGCGCATCGCCGTCCAGGGCAGCAGCCGCGGACCCGTTCCCAACAGCCTGCGCATCGTCTATCGCGCCGAGCGGACCGGCAGCCCAGCGCGGATGCGCACGCTCGACTGCCTGTTCGAGGGCCAGGGCAGCGGCTTGCAGCGCGGCGTGCTGGTCGGTGTCGCCTCGGACGCGCAGCCGATGAGCGATTCCAGCTTCTATCTGATGCGCCGCTTCTATCTCGAGAACCGGGCCGAGCCGCCGCCCGATCCCGGCGCGGCTGAGATCGACGACCTGCCGAGGCTGTCCGCGCCGCTCGCCTATGGGCTGCAGCAGGGGCTGAGCGCCCTGCCCTCGGCGGCGATCTACGCGCTGCTCGCGGCGTCCTACGCGCTGATCTATGGGCTGACCGGGCGGATCATTCTCAGCTTTGGCG